>CAKQVW010000293.1 GCA_934277865.1 uncultured Pseudobdellovibrionaceae bacterium
TCTTATTATTGCCGGATCACCGACGGCAATTCGAGTGTGGATTCAGGTGCGGCGTATGTCTATGTCGGTTTGGGGTCAGACTCGTTTTCCAGCGGCACGATATTGATCACGGCTCAACCGACAAACGTGACGTCGCAGATCAATGGGTATGCGAGTTTTGCGGTGACAGCCAGAGACACGGCCGGAAAGACTCTTTATTATCAATGGTATCGTAACGGTGTCGCTGGTTCTTTCGGGTGGGTCAATCCCGTGCGACGGCGGCTCCATATATGGGGAGCATTGTTACATCGTTTACGGCACGCCGACGACGCACGCAAATGCGGCGACGACGTGTTCGGCGGCCGGCGGATATTTGGCGAAACTCACCTCACTAAATGAAACTTTGTTTGTGCAAAACCTCACTTATGCCAGCACCTGGATTGGCGCTTCCGACGAAGTCACCGAAGGCGTCTTTTTGTGGCGAGACGGCACCTCGCTTGTGTATGCCCGCTGGGGCGCCGGTGAACCGAGCAACACGAATAACGAAGACTGTGTCGAGATTCGTGCGGACGGTTACTGGAACGATCTTTCGTGTAGTCTAACTCGTCAGTTTGTATGTGAGTTCGAGTGAGGAACTCACATAGCCTACTGACATGTCACGAGCTGGCCCGCTTGGTTGTACAGCGTAGCGCCCCGACAGTTCGTGCCGTAGCAGTAACCCGAGCCGTAACCGACTTGGTAGTAGTACCCATAGCAAATCGTCGACGTCGTGCTCGAAGAGGTTGTGCAATATGACGTCGCAACCACGGCACCACTTGAATTGTAGCAAGTCCCATTTGAGAGATAGTAGCCGGTCGACGATGAGCAGTGGGTGGAAGCAACCAGGGCGCCGGTGCTTGCGGAGTAGCAATTGCCTCCGGACATATAGTACCCATTGGACGTGGTGCTCACTCCGCAGTAGCTAAGTGCGACCACTGTTCCGGTGCTCGAGGCATAGCAACTGCCGTTTGAGAGATAGTACCCGGAAGTTGTCGTCGTGGCGGTTGACGTATTGTCTTTGCTGCACGCCGTGTTCGATGCGGCCGCCATAAAAAGCAAGAGTACTAGTTTCCATTTCGAAATGTTGAATCGTTGTTCCACAGTTCCTCCTTCGTGGAAGTGGTTCGTTTGTCGTTAGACGAAAGAGCAACTTCATCGCCAGAAACCTTGGTACCTCGCAGGTGTTTCGAAATGAGCAGAATCGTGCGTGAATCGAAGACTCGGTAAAGACTATGGAAAGTTCTTAAGCTGTCGAACCACCGTGAGTGTCGCCGTGAAACGGCACCGAAGATTTTTTTCGCTTCCACATTTGCTCAAGTGTTTTGCCGGAAACTGATTTCAGAGAAAGGGAGGAGACATGAAAACAATCCTTCAAGATTTGAGAACAGGTATCGCAGTTTTAACATTGGCGGCAATGGCCGTCGGAATCGGTTGGGTGGGAGCCGATCGCGCGCATGCGCAGTCGGAAGATGAGACACAGAACGAGGGGCAAAAACCGCCGCGAGGAGGTCCTCGAGGAGGACCGCGTGGCCTTCCGCCCGAGCTGGAGGAGAAGTTAACGGACGAACAGAAAGCGCAGCTTAAGGCGGCTAGCTCTCGCGAAGAAAAGATGCAGCTCTTGAAGTCTTGGGGAATTGAGATGCCCAAACCGCCAGGTCGTGGAGGCCCGCGCGGCGAGCCGCCTTCTCAAGGACAGGCGCCGTCTCAGGAGCTCAACAATTTAATGACCAGTGTTTTAGAGGCCCGCTCGGACTCGGAGCTCGAGATCGCCCGCGAAGCTCTACGCAGTTATTATAAGACCTCGACGGACGAAGGGGTGCGTGAGGCTATTCGTCACTATTTTCAGAGAAACCCGTCCTCGGTCTCGGGTGTCTCATATCAAGCCACTTCTGGCAGCGCTTCGGGGTCCATAGCAAAATAATGAGTTTCCGTGCCCTTTCCACATTCTTACGAGATAGTGGAAAGACGGGCTCGGAAGCCGCTTAGGAGGAAATCATCGTGGTGAGATATCGCGTACTTCTTGTGGAAGATGACCCAGTAATTGCCAAGAGCGTGAAGTTGAATCTCGAACTCGAAGGGTGGGAATGCGTTCACGCCGCAAATCTGGCCGAAGCGAAAGTGGCGGAAGCGGGCGGCCCGTTGAGTCTCGTGATTCTGGATCTAGGTCTCCCCGATGGAAGCGGCCTTAGTTTTCTCAAAGAGCTTCGCGAAAAGAACTCACGTCTCCCGGTGATTATCCTAACGGCGCAGACCGACGAGGCGAGTGTCGTTACCGGTTTGGAATCCGGCGCCAATGACTATGTGAAAAAACCGTTCTCCCTAAAAGAGTTGGTGGCGCGAGTTCGGGTCGTGATGCGTGAGCCAGCTCTCAGGGAAAACCAAGTCCGATTTGGTCCACTTTTGATTCTCAAAGAAAGCCGAACGGCCACCGTGGCCGGAGTGCAGATTGAGCTCAATCGGCGCGAGTTTGAAATCCTGACGTATCTGGCGGATCACGCGGGTCAGGTTGTAACGCGAGAGCGGCTCTTGGATGCGCTAAATGCCGATGGAGAGGTGACGGATCGCACGATCGACTCGCATATTTCGCATATTCGCGCTCGCTTCAAGAAGGCGGACGTTCAACACGTGGCGATCACGTCGGTTTACGGTGTGGGATATCGCCTTGAGGATAAGTCGGACGTTGTTCCATGAAGACCAATCTCTTTCGTCGACAGCTTGGTATTCTGTTTTTAGTCACGCTTGCGTTTGCCGGTGTGGCTCTCGTGGCTTCGCATTATGCGACGCAAGCTTTTATGGAGTGGTCGGCAAAAGAGCGTGAAAAAGAGGTTATTGCGGCACCCGTCGCTCGTTTCGCGAATCTAGTAGATTCTTTAGCGGAAGGCGGAAAGCTTTCGCTGGATGAAATCGCAGAACGTATGCGCGCCTCGGGTGGCGGGCCGGCTTCGGATTTATCCGTGCTCTCGGAGGAAGAGGTACTGACCAAGTATGGCCTCTTAGCTAAGGAGCTTCCCAGTGCGTCGGCGGGTTCAGCAAGTGTTCCGACAAGTGTGCCGGCCGATGACGGTGGCTTTCCTAAGGCTTTTGTTTTTCGTTCGAAAGCCGAGCCGGACAAATTTTTAGTTTTCGAGAGGCCACGTTTTGATAAAGAGCGTGCCGGGTTTCCTGGAGGGCCGCGTCCTCCTGGGCCTCGACCACCGGGATTGCGCGGGCCTCCGGGGCCGCCGCTGTTTTTAATTTCGTTCTCGGTTCTAATTCTCTCGGGGTTCTTTGCTGCGGCGTTGTCGTTGTTTTTTCTCTTTGCGCGAATGCGCAAAAAAGCCCAAGGAGCATCGGAGGTCATTTCCGCGATCAAAGCGGGAGATTGGCAACGACGCATGCCGATCGATCGCTTGGATGAAGTGGGTCACTTGATGCAAGAGTTCAATCGCATGGCCGACGAAATCGAGGCGGCGGTCAAAGCGATGAAACAAGCCGAGTCGTCGCGAACGAGCCTTCTCCAACAGCTTGCACACGACTTGCGTACTCCTGTCGCCGGTTTGCGAAGCCTAATCGAAACGCTTGAAATGCGTTACGACAGCCTCAAACCCGAAGCGCGTGCCGAACTTTTCTCGATGGCGGACCGGGAGATCGAGTACTTTGCTCGCCTTGTTGAGGACTTGTTGTTCTTGGCGCAGGTTCAGGATCCTCGCTATCGGGACGCCGTAGACAGAGTCGATATCGGCAAGGTTATGAGCGAAGAGATCGATCGCTTGAAGGTCGGAATTGAAGTCGACTGGATAGGGCCGCGAGAGGACCTTGTCGTACACGGCGAGCCGACTCTGCTGAAACGTCTATTCCGAAATGGTTTAGAACGCCGCTTCGTTTGCGAAGTCGAGAGTCGATGTGATGGCTCGGCTATCGAACGGAAAAATCGTGGTGACGATTTCGGACGATGGACCTGGGTTCAGTCC
>CAKQVW010000294.1 GCA_934277865.1 uncultured Pseudobdellovibrionaceae bacterium
CTTTTTTATCGATTCATTGGTGATCGATTGCTTCGTTCGGTCTCAACCGACTAGTTCGACGATTAGTCGTGATGCTTCTTCTGCTTCTTGAGCAGACGCTTGCGTGCCGAAATAGATTTTTTCTTAAGACGGACGCTTGGCTTTTCGAAGTGTTCACGCTTCTTCACTTCAGACAGGATGCCAGCTTTCTCGCACGATTTTTTGAATCGACGGAACGCTGCCTCGAAACTTTCGTTATCGCGAAGTTTCACCATTGCCATTTGTAATCACCCGCCCTTCGAAATCCGAACTCGCAAAAGAATCGGACCAGATTTTCACTTCTAATTTGAAGTATTTAATGGGGTAACACGCGAAATCGACTATGACAAAGGACTTTCTTGACCTTAGCTAAACTCGCGGTATTGCTGCATTATGGCGGAACCTCCTATGAAAACTCCACAGGCCCATCAAGAGCGTTTGGACCAAGATTTCATGAATCTGGCGCTGGAAGCTGCCAAGGCGGCCTCTATTCGAGGAGAGGTCCCCGTCGGAGCCGTCCTCGTCGATTTCGGCACCGATTCGGCGGCGGGTAAGGCTGTGCCAAACGTCGTGACCACGTCGTCGAACCTCAAAGAATCCAACCAAGACCCCTTGGGTCACGCCGAGATTCGGGTCATTCGGGAGGCTTGCGAACGCCTTGGGCGCTGGCGCCTGACCGGCTGCACGCTCTACGTCACGCTGGAACCATGCGTTATGTGCGCTGGCGCTCTCGTGCATTCCAGAGTCGACCGAGTCGTTTACGGAGCCAAGGATCCAAAAGCCGGAGCCGTCGAATCGCTCTATCAGATTTTGAGCGACACCCGGTTAAATCACCGTCCCGAAGTCACGAGCGGCTTGTGTGCCGACGAGTGCGGGCGTATTTTAAAAGAGTTCTTTGCAGCAAAACGAAAGTAAATGAGGAATCCAAATGGGCACGAAAATTCTCGAAGGTTACTCGCATCCGATGCTTTACGTGAATGATCTCGCAAGAGCCGTCGCTTGGTACAAAGACGTCCTTGGCTTCGAAGCTCGCTTTGTCGCCCCCGATGCGTACGCGTCGCTGTATCACTCGGACTTGGAAATGCGCTTGGATCTTCATCCAACGGAAGCCGACTCAAAGGACGTTGGCTTTGGCGCCATCACTTACTTCACGACAGCGAACATCGACACGGCCGTCGCAGCTTTGAAAGAGCGCGGCGTGAAAGTCGGCACTCCTCGCACCGAAGGCGGAAGCACACGCTTTGTTTCCTTCTGGGATTCCGAGGGCAACACCCTCGGCCTCGAAGAAAAACGTTAAGGGCCTACAAGAGTTCTTTGCCACCGATCCACTGGCGCAGCTTCTGCGGAATACGGATCTTGCCGTCTTCCGTTTGATGCTGCTCAAGGAACGGCACCAAGATTCGCGGTGTCGCGATCGCGGTGTTGTTGAGCGTATGCACGTACTTCACCGTGCCTTCTTTGTCGCGATAGCGCAGGTTCGTGCGACGAGCCTGCCAATCGTGAAGGTTCGAGCAAGAGTGCGTCTCGCGATAGAGCTTTTCGCTAGGGACCCAAGTTTCGATGTCGAACATCTTAAACTTCCCAGCGCCCATATCGCCCGTGCAGACTTCGACCACCTGATAGTGAAGTTCGAAATCCTGAAGGATTTCTTCCGACGTTTCCAAGAGAAGTTTATGAAGTTTCGACGACTCGGCCGGATCGTTTTTGCACAAGATGTACTGTTCAACTTTGTTGAATTGGTGAACGCGAATGAGACCTCGCACGTCTCGCCCTGCACTTCCCGCCTCACGACGGAAACATGGCGAAACACCGCCGTAGAGAATCGGCAATTGGTCTTCCGATAAAATCTCGCCCGAGTGAAGTGCGTTCAGAGGAACTTCGGCCGTTCCCGCTAGGTAAATGTCGTCATCTGGCAGGTAGTAAACTTGATCTTTGCCGGTTGGAAAGTGACCCGTTCCGACAAACGCCGCCTCGCGTGCCATCGCCGGAACACTGATCAAAGTGAACCCCTTCGCCGCGAGCTTTTCTAGGCCGTAGCGAAGCAGCGTATTTTCCAAGATCACCATTTCGGCTTTCAGCGAATAGCTGCGCGAGCCTGCGACGGCCGCGATACGCTCGAACTCGGCCCAACCGCGAGCTTGCAAAAGCTCGACGTGATCTTTTGGCTGAAACTTGAATTCTGGCTTTGCTCCCCAAGTTTTAACCGGCACATTGCCAGATTCATCGGGGCCAACTGGCGCTGTGGGATCTGGAATCATCGGCACGAGGTACATGAACGCTTGCAGCGCTTTTTCTGCCGCTTCGGTTTGATCTTTTAGAGCATCAATCTCTTGGCCGATCTCACGACCGCGCTTGATGATCGCCTCACGCTCTTCTGGCGAAGCACCCTTCATCTTTTTAGCGTTCGCGTTTTTCTCTTCGTTCAGTGCCTGATTTTTGCGTTTCAGTTCGAGCAAGTTTTTATCGGCTTGAAGAAGCTCGTCGACGTTAAGACCAACGCGCTTTTGCTGCGCAGCTTTTTTGATGGCCTCAGGGTTTTCGCGGATGAATTTGATGTCGAGCATGGTGCCTCCCAGAACAGGAGATTAACTCATGCCTAAACTCACTCGCAAACAGCCTTTTGCACATGGCCGAGGGTTTCCGAGTACTTCACCGTACAAGAGTTTACGCCTCTGGGGATCTTATGGATCAGGCGCACCAAGGTGTTTCCGTAGTAGCAGACCAGGAAAATGTCTTTCCCGGCCGGGATCGCGTAGGTCGTGCCCGCTCCAGCACTTGGTGCCTCCTGTTGAGCCGTGTCGGCCATCGGCATCAACTGGACGCCGTCTTTTGGGTGCCCTTCGTAAAGATAAGCAGCGGTAAAGATTTGGCGCGAATTCACGGTTTCGACATGGGTCGCCCAGCCCTTGATCGGTGCCGCTGGTGCCTGCTTTGTGCGCACTTCCTCTGGGCACTGAGTCTCAAAGCGTGTCGTGCTCACCTTTTGTTGCGCCGGGTCGCCTTGCCCGTGGCGAGCAGGTGCTTGAGTCGCTTGCGTGGATCCGGTTTGTGCCGGGGTAGTTTGCGCCGAGGTTTGCGCGAGTGCCAATTGCGACTGCACAAGCATTTGACCCATTGAGCCAATCAACACAAGACCCGAAATCAAAAGCGTGTTCGAAGTTTTCATCATGCAAGCCCTCCTTTGCGGTTCCACACTAAACCCTAGACGAGTCCGCCGAGTTTTGAGAAGACTTTGGACGCGCGTCATCGCGGTTTGCGATGCGACCAGCGCACGTTTCCTTTGCTGGAGAGATGGCCGAGTGGCTTAAGGCGCACGCTTGGAAAGCGTGTGTAGGGTAACACCTACCGTGGGTTCGAATCCCACTCTCTCCGCCAACTAAGTCTCTAGTGACGACACAAAAATTCCCTAAGTAGGGAAAATCACAAATCAAAGGTTTCAACGAGTTAGCAAGATCAGAAAACGGTAGCGATCACGGACTATCACAGAAAATCACGGTCGTGATCTTACTAAAATCTTACTGAAGTCTTAGTCAGACGCAGCCTTCGCGGGCGCTCCATCTCCACTTTTCCTTATCGAAAGAGCCTCACACTTAACGGAGGTTCTTATGAATCTAATGGCTCGAATTGTTTTAGGGCTCCTGCAATTTGCATTAGTAGTCGGTCTTACTGGAGGGCTAATCGACCTCACCCGAACCATGAGGGACGAAGCAGCGAAAGCCCATAAGCAAGGACTCGTTAGCCTTAAGCGACTCAATCAGGTTCTCGTCGGCCCATAGAAAAACATCGGCTCTTTTGGGGCGAAGACAAACTTCGTCCCCGTCTTATCAAGAAGGGCCAAACTATGAATGAAAATCAAGTGCTGCTCGGCCGGTAGCGTAAGAAAAAGTGTGTCCAGCGAGCTGAGTCGACCTGACCAGCGAAAGGACATGAGCTATGAATTTCCGA
>CAKQVW010000295.1 GCA_934277865.1 uncultured Pseudobdellovibrionaceae bacterium
CTGTGTCGCAAGAACCAAAAACGGGGATTCCAATTTGTAAGTGGTCTCACCGATCGTGACCTGCTTTTCGGCCATCGCCTCAAGCAAGGCCGACTGCACCTTAGCAGGTGCCCGGTTGATCTCGTCCGCAAGAACGATGTTGGTGAAAATCGGCCCCTTCTTCGGAGCAAACTCACCTGTCTTAGGATTAAAGATCATGGTGCCGATGAGATCCGACGGCAGCAGATCCGGCGTAAACTGAATGCGATTGAAATCCAGCGAAATCGATTTCGAAACGGTGGCAATCGTCAGCGTCTTCGCCAGCCCGGGAACACCTTCCAGCAAAACGTGCCCGCCGGTGAGAAGGCCCATCAAGATGCCTTCGACCATTTCTTTTTGGCCGACGACGACTTTGCCGATCTCCTTCAGCATTCGCCCGACAAATTGTGACTCTTGTTGGATCGCGGCGTTGAGCGCCATGACATCGACATTGCTCGACACGTTCTCTACTCCTTGAGACTGCCTAATAACTGCCTAGAAAAAAGCGGCTTTGTTTATTCTGCGTCCTTAGGTGGCCGCACGGCAAAAAATGAATGACGAAAGACCTTGGCAACGCGCCGCGGAAATACGGACTATAGGACAGGTATGACAACTCCCGAACCAAGCCCGCAAACAGAACCCAGTGTCTGGTCTGATTTTCAGCGCTACCTGCGCTTGAAACGCGCCGAGTGGCGAGCAAAAAATCGTGAACGCTTCACACGCTCGGTTCGCGGCACTCGCATCTCGCAACTTCCGCGAGGCTTCGGTCCAACAGCAGTGACTCCACCAAAACCCGAAGCCCTTGAGCCAGGCTTTGATGGTCTTCGAATTTGGATTTTGCTTTTTCTCGTCTCAGCGGCATTTTTACTTGCGGGCGTTCAGTTTGGTGGACGCTTTGGCCTGGTGGTCGGATTCATCGCGACGCTTGCATTGAATCTTTGGATCCTCTTCATTTCGCCTGCGCAAATCATTCGCGACCTCTCGACCTGGGAGCTTGAAGGCCGCGATCCATGGGGCCTCCTAGAAGCCGCGCGGGAAGCTGCGCACTTGGCCCATATTCCTGTGCCCCGCATTTCGCTCTCTGACACCGATCAGTTTTTCTCTCTCTCGGTCGGCTTAAGTTCGACACGATCGATGATCATTCTCTCCCATGGGATGGTAGAGCGCCTCTCCCCCGAAGAGCGCCGGCTCATCGTGGCATTTGAAACCGCAAAGATCGCCTCACAGTGGACCGCCAGTGCCACCGCCGCCTCCGGCCTTGGCCGCCTACTGAGCCTTCCGGGATTTTCGCTGCTAGCACTTTGGACGCTGCGCCTTTCCCTAGGTGGAGGCCGCATTCTGAAACTCGACGAGTGGGTGGCGGCACACGGTGAAAGTCGTGAGCTTTGGGCACGCACACTTTGGACCCTGGATTCCATGATGGCTTCAAAACCGCACCGATTCCCGTTAAGCCATGCCGGGCTACAATCCGTGTTCACCTCGGAAATTTTTCTTGGCATGAGACGCGGAGCTGCGTGGGGTTCCTTGACCGAAATTCGCAGTTCTCGCTATGAAAAGTCGCTACCGGGAGTTCGCACACGCATCGGTGCATTGATCGATCGATTCCCGCCATAACGGAGGTTTCCATATGACAAATCCCAGCTCGAATTCCAATTCGCCCAATTCGCCAGACGGCAAACTCGAGGCCAACTTTTCGACGCTTGTGCTATCGATTGCGTCAAGCGCGGCTATGGCTTTGGGTTTGGCGCCACATCCCGTTTCAGGAAAAACCGAAAAGGACCTCAACCTCGCGCGCTTCAATATCGACTTATTGGCCATGCTCGCCGATAAAACAAAAGGGAACCGCACCGACGATGAAGATCGTTTTCTCAACTCGGTGCTCAGTGACCTGAAGATGAAGTACGTGGAACTTGGCTAGGAGCTAGAAAAATGAAAAAGCAAACTGGTTTGGCCCTCCTTGCGGCGGTCGCAGTTTTCGCGGCAGCTTGCACGTTCAGCCTCGATGCTGTTTCTCAAAACAAATCCGGCAAAGTCTCGATGACGTTGCCGGCCCCGAAGTCGGACTCACCGCTTGATCCAAAAAAACTTGGCGAGCCGCTTCCGGCCAACATCTTCATCGAACTCGGCAAACTTTTAAATCCGGCAGTGGTTTCGATTTTCTCGTCGCAAGCACCAAGACAGCGGGCGTACCGCGATCCGATGCAAGATCTCTTTGAGCAGTTCTGGGGTGGACCGTTTGGTGGACGCCCCCAACCGCGCAGCCGCGAGCCACAGGCGACCGGTCTTGGCACGGGGTTCATCGTCCGTGAAGACGGCTTGATCATCACCAACAACCACGTTGTTGCCCAAGCCGACACGATTCGCGTGCAGCTGGATAACAACAACGACAAGTTCTTCGAAGCCGAAATTCTCGGGCGCGATGCCCGCACCGATATCGCCGTTCTCAAGATCGACGCCAAACGTCCACTGCCAGTGGCACAGCTGGGATCCAGCAAAGATGTCCAAGTTGGAGAATGGGTTGCGGCATTTGGTAACCCGTATGGCCATGCCCACACCATGACAAAAGGGATCATCTCGGCCATCGGTCGCGCGATTCCCGAACTCAATCGTTTCCCATTTCTGCAAACCGACGCCAGCATCAATCCCGGAAACTCCGGTGGTCCACTGGTCAACACCAAAGGTCTCGTGATCGGCGTCAACTCGGCGATCGATGCCCGCGCTCAAGGAATTGGGTTTGCGATTCCAATTGATGACGTCAAACGCGTCATCGCTCAGCTGGAAAAAGATGGACGCATTCGTCGCGGATTTCTGGGAATTGGCCTCGCCCCGCTGACACCCGATGTGGCAGACCAACTCGGCCTCGACGACACCTCCGGCGTGATTGTGTCGCAAGTGATGCCCGGCGGACCAGCGGCGCGCGCCGGTCTTCGCCCCTACGACATCATCACCGAATTCAATGGAAAAAAACTGGCGGGCCCTGGCGACTTGCAAGTCGCCGTCGGCGATTCCGATGTCGGCAAAAAAGTCGCGGTGAAAGTCGTTCGTTTTGAAAACGACCAAACGAAAAAGACACTCACCTTGGAAGTCACTCTCGCGGAAAATCCAGACGACTTAGCGGCGGCATCAAATGCCCGTCAACGCCCGCTCTCGCCGGCTCCAAGTGGAAAAGCCGTTCCGCATGATCTTGGCTTCAAAGTCGCCGACGAGACCGCAAAACTGCGGCAGATGTACAATGTTTCGCCTGACGCCAAAGGCCCTATCATCGTCGAAGTCGACCCCAACGGCCCAGCTGCGCGTGTCGGACTTCGTCCCGGCGACGTCATCCTCGACGTCAACCGGCAAACGGTCGCCAAGGCGGCCGACGTCTCAAGTCGCCTGGTGAAGGGACGCAATTTGATTCGTGTCGCGCGTGGGCCGGCGATCATCATCGCCGTTGTCGGGACGAAGTAAAAAGTCTCGGTGATACGTGCTCAGGAGGCTTGGCTGGAATCCGCGTTCGGCCAAGCCCCTCCGCTCTCGCTGACGAGAGGGATCAGCGCCACGTCCATTTTTCGTCCGTGTTTGATCTCGACAGTGAGATCGGTCCGTCCAGACTTTAGAAATTCCGGAAGTGCCTTCTGATTCAACGGGGCTTGTTCGGACGCCAATATCATCTGCCGACAGACGATCGAACTTTCCGGATTTCCCAACTTCCCTTCGGCCTCCATCAGTCGCGCGAGATCGAGAAACACTGTGCTGTTACGAGCCTGTTCCCAGACCACCAGACAAACAACGTTTCATAGGTGGCCGTCACAAAGTTTAAGCGATGCCAATTGTGCATGCCAATTGACTCAAACAGCAGCGGCACGTTGGTGCCCTGAATCACCGCATGCAACACGCCAAAAGCCGCAAATGCCGCTAACTCTTGTTTGCGTATTCCGCATATCCAAAGCGCAA
>CAKQVW010000296.1 GCA_934277865.1 uncultured Pseudobdellovibrionaceae bacterium
TTCTTAGAAGCTTTTCCCTAACTGGCACTATAAGTTCCTTTACAGCACGGTGGAATTCGAAACAATCTGACTCGTTCCAATCAAAGCGATTTAGCTCCTTAAACCGGTAAGGCGTATAGGAGCTATAGCCTGCGTTCTTTGCCACTTGATGTCTCAAAGACAACAGCTGATCAAAAAGTCCATCGACGACCTCCGCGACTCCAAGCTTGGCCGAAAGCAAACTCTCGTAAGCTTTCTTTCTCTCGTCTCTACTGGACGATTTTAGGAAGGGCGCAAGTGTAGGTAACGGAACTTTTTCACCATTCCAGTCAGCCAGCATCTTTGCCTGGATCTCCTGGATCTGTGAGGAAATTTGATCAATCTGCTTGTGTAACTCTAGATTTTCGATCCGGTACAGTTCGTTTGCGGCCCGGAGATTGCGGATAAGAATTTTATACGTTTCACCCAATTCTTTCGGAATTGGTGATTCTAAGAATTTTTTGTTCAGCCTATCGTCATACTCGCGAAATAAAGGTGAAATGACCTGTTCAAAATGATCCTTTCTCTTTTTGTTCACATCATTTGAGACATCGATTGAATTCAGGAAATGGCTTTCTGCCATCTCATTTACAAAGTGCATTTCTATAAGATCTCTTTGCATTTGAAACCGGAGAAACTTTTCTTTGGAAGAAATATCCATCGACAGCAAATTCTCGTAATGGTTCTTAAGCTCTGAGGCATCCGCCACATTGATTGTCTTTAAGATTTCAAGTCCTTCAAACGGATGAGCTGAGATCTGCATGAATTTCCTTTTTTATGAGCTTGGCAACGTTCCATCGAAATCCTGTAATTGAAAACGATGATAAGCGCTTTCCAACATGCATATGTTATTTGATTTTATAGGTCACCAAAGAAACGTCATCTTGCCACAGTTGTGGAAGGTTGTTCTGCGTAACAAGCACTTGCCCGTTAAGGGCGATTTCTATTTGCCGTGGGCGTTCAAGTTCAACTCGAACTACTTTAGCGAGGTTTGAAGCTAAGCATAGGAGACGTTGCACAAGAGGAAGAGGGGAGCAGTTTGTCGGACGGAGATCGTCGCCAGTCCCGTTTACAATAAAGAGCTGTGCGTTTTGGGGTGCTGGAGAGACTGCAATTTGATCGGTAGTTGTGCGCTTTCCGACAAGAGGACTGCGATAGATTTTCGGTCCAAAGAGGAGAACGTAGGCTTCTTCGCCCATGCCGTTTATTGGAGCTGCGTTTGTGTACCGGGGAATGGCTAAGGTCGCCGTGGCAATTATGGATATCAGGGCAATAGAACGAGAAAGCTTGCCCGCGATTTCTTTAACGCCTGCCATTTTGGAACATCCAGCGTACGTTCAACAAGGTCCAGTTGAAAGTATAGATCGGCGAGTTCTGAATCGACTTGACCTGAAAAGTGGAGGGCAGAGCGCTTGCACGGAGTTTTGATATTTCTCTAACAAGTTGCGATGCCTTTGTTAAGGCGAGCGGCTCGAAGTGGGGCACGAGGAAATTACGGGCGAGTCGCTAGTGTCGAATCGCGTTTGCTGGCGTAGCCTTCGCGGATGTTGAGGGTGAAGCTTGCGGCTTGCAGCGCGCGCTTTAAGTGGCCGGTGCAGGCGTAGGTGGAAAGCACGCACACCTTTGCGCAGGCTTTTTCGAGGAAGAGATCTAAGAACTCGCGCGTCCAGAGCTCGGGTGTGGATTTGCTAGAGAATGCGTCGAAGGCGATGCAGTGAAACGGCTTGGCTAAAGCGGCTGAGTCGTCTTCAGCCACCATCTGCATTGTCAGCGGCCCTTCGATCAGCCAAGAACCGGATTGAACAGCGTCTCTGAGGCGCGCTCTGATCGCGTGAGGCTCGACTCCAGTTTCCTTTGCCGTGCGCGTGAGGATGTCGTCGTAGACGTGATGAGGCACAAGGCCTGTTGCATCTTGAGCCGAGCCGTCAAGCGTGAGCCATTGAAGAAAGCTCGAGTTCAATTCGGGCACGGCCTCGAAACTTGCGCCGTGGAGCTCGCGATCGTGACGGATGGACAATGCGCTTGAAAGCAGCTCGACATACCCAAGACCGAGGCCAAGGGAGAACACGTGTGGGTGACGAGTTGTCGGTTGCGTCGAATCGGCTGTGGTAGTTGCGGCCGCCTGATCGAGAAGCTGAGTGGCCGTGTCGTAGGCCGTGCCATAGATGTAGACGGTTTCCAAAAAAGCGCCGCGCAGCGAGTGCATGGTTTCGCTGGTCGCAGTTTCGGCAGGATCAGCGCTTGGATAGATGAGGCGTGCTGTCAGGCTTGAGTCTGCAGTTTCGACCAATTGAAAACGAATTCCGCTAGGGAAAAGAATTTCCGGGCCGACATTGCGAGCGTCGTTTTTCGGGTCGAAATCAAACATAGGGGCCTATCAGTAGCGGGTTTCTTTGAAATCCGCTAGGCGCTATTGACACTCTGCTGCGTTTGGCCGCAAGGTCGGGGCCGTGAACGCGGAATGGGACGGAAAACCTTATCATCCAATTAGCCTCGAGTATCGCAAGCGATTTGGCGGCAAAGTCGTCAAGGTGCCGGTTTCGATTGCGGACTCGTGCCCCAATCGTGAGGGTTTAAAGGGCATGAAGACGTGCATCTTCTGTGACGAGCACGGAAGTTTTGCGTACGCCGACACTCAGAAAGAATCGCTGAGAAATCAGATCGAGCTTCATCGTGCCAAAGTTGCTACACGGTTCAATGCGGCCAAGTTCTTGGTTTACTTTCAGGCGTACACGACGACGTTCACGGCTCTCAACCGTTTGAAAGATGGTTTTGAGATCGCGCTTTCGTATCCCGACACGGTGGGCTTGGTGGTGGGCACGAGGCCGGATTGCCTTTCGGAGGCGGTGCTGCGCACGTGGCGTGAGTACGGAGAAAAAACCTATGTCGCCGTTGAAGTCGGCGTCCAAAGTTTTGATGACGATCAACTGGCTTGGATGCGTCGCGGGCATAACGGGGCGCAAGCGATTCGTGGGATCGAGCGGATCGCGAAGGAGTCGGGTGCGGATGTCGGCATTCATCTGATGTTTGGTTGGCCGACGGAAAACGACAAACAAATCATCGAGACTGCACGCCTTTGCAATTCGCTGCCTATTTCGAATGTGAAACTTCACAACCTTCACGTGCTGGCGAATACACCTTTGGCCGACATGTATCACGCGGGCGAATTTCAACCGATTGATCTCGATCTTTATGCCCACCGTGTGGCGCTGTTCTTGGATCACTTGGACCCGCGGATTGCCGTGCATCGATTGGCTGCACTCTCAAATCGTTGGGATGAGTTGATTGCGCCCGAGTGGGTGCGCCACAAAATGCGAAGCTTTCAGGCGATGATCGACCGGATCAACGAAGCCGGCGTGTATCAGGGGCGCTCTTTTGAGGGGCGTGCTCTTGAAAGAGATTCGGATCGCGCGTAGAGGCTCGTCATTGACGGCGACTATTTTAAATCGTCGATCAGGTGTTCGATTTTGCCCGTTTGATCGATGGTCCAAACATCCAAGATCGAGTCGTCGTCGAGATTCGCCGCTGCGATCATTTTGTAGCTTGTTTTAGTCGCCGTGCAATCGGGACAGAACGAGGCCAGGCGATCGAATTCCATTTTTCGAATTTGCGTAAGTGGACTTAAAACGATGGGCGCATCGGGTTTGTACGAACGATCGGCTTTTGCTTTGTCGATGGCATCCTGGGCGCGTTTGGCCGTGAGCTTGATGATGTCGCGCATCTCGGGATCAAAGCCGCCTTGAAAGGCCTCGGGGAAACTGGCCGCCTTCACAAAACCAAAGGCGTACATCACGCGCTTCGGCCAGAGTTCGAGTGCGTTGAGATCGGTCGTGTAAAATCCGTGGGTTTTAAAAAACTTGGTCTGTGCCACATGGACAAGCTCCAAGTCCGCGCGAACGACTTGTTGGATGGCTTTTAGC
>CAKQVW010000297.1 GCA_934277865.1 uncultured Pseudobdellovibrionaceae bacterium
GGGAAAACGTGCGCGGCGGGGAACGCGAAGTCTTCGAGCGCGGTGGGGTGGTGGGTAGTGATCATCACAGCGCCCCCATGAACTCGATGGGCCGGCGGCGGCTGTCGGCGGTGTATTGCAGACTCTTTCCTTAGTAGTGTTTGGTGTGGGCTCGGCAGAGACCTGGCAAGTTCTAGGTGGATTTGCATTGTATGGTTTGGGCTCAAGTTATGTGTCCGGCGCATTGTCGGCGCTACTTTTTGGAATCAACAAAGATCAAGACGGAGAAGGCTTTAATTCAAATCGCTATTTTTCAATGACAGAGAAAGTCGCTGTCGCAAGCTACATTGTCGCCAGTGTCTCAGTTGGTTTTTTGAGTGAATGGTTTGGTCGGGGTTCATTTTTGATTGCCGGGGCCTTTTATCTTTTTGCGGCTGTGTTTGTTGCAATCTTGATTCACGAACTTCCACCCGAGCGCGAGTTTCACTCGACACGAAAAGAATTTGTTTCGCGAATTCGTGAGGGATTAGCCGCGATTCGCCAGTCAATTCAGCTCAAAGCACTTCTGCCAATTCGAGTTCTTCACCAGGTCGAAACCATTCTCGGGGTCTTATGGCTACCGTGGATCAAAGATCTTGGCGGTGGAGACGCACGGTGGTTTTCAGTTTTGGCGACTGGCTCATATTTGCTTCGCTATGTAGTGAATCACTATTTCTCGTCCAAGAGTCGCCCAGCTTCTTACATGCCTCGAATTTCATATTCGCTTGCATGTATGGCCTTAGGTTCATTGATTTGCGTATTCGCTGACAATGTCTGGATGGCTTTGTTCGGTATTTGGACGATGGCTGGAGCGCGCGGAGCTTTTCTTCCTGCCGTGCAAGCGATTCAGCACGAGGAGTTTCCCGAGCGTGTGCGAACGACGGGATTGTCTGTGATGAACTTTTCGACTGAGGCGATATTTGCAGTGAGCTACTTCATTTCAGCCCCCTTTGTTGACGCGATGAGCATTAAGTTTGCCTGGGGGATTTCAGCAATTTGCTTTATTGCGTCAGCTTTGATTGCCGCACCGGTATTGATTCCTAAAAAGTCTGAGCCGTAGTGCATCCGCGCAAGGCAACGGGCCTTCAGGTCACCGGTCACCTCCTTCGCCATGCTGTCTTTACTTGTCTGTAGTTGTCTCGCATAATTTTTGTACCGCTACGGAGGATTAAAATGCAGGCCATCGAGCCATGGTACTCGCTTGAGGAAATTTCACGTCATTTAGGCGTATCAAAAGAGACGATCTATCGCTGGTTAGAGCGTCGGAGTATTCCGGCTCATCGCATGGGCAAGCTTTGGAAGTTCAAGCCGAGCGAAGTGGATCAGTGGGTCAAGGATGGTGGTGCTGACTCAGATCTATCGAAATACAAGGAAGTAATCCCGCATGTCTAATCAGTTTTTTGAAAAGCCCATACTGAATTCTCCCTATACGTATCCATCGAGGCATTGGGAGTTAGACTCAACCGGACAACCAACGCAAAAGATTTCTGAAGCTAGGCGTCAGGTCCGTCTAATCACTCCGATTCCGAAACCTAGGAAAAGAACTGGCGCGGCAACGCAGCAGCGATTCGATGAATTGGGTATTGGCCATTCAGGTCAGCTCTACGATCCCACTCCGATCATTGATAGCCTCCGTCGTCAGGTTGATAAGTGGAGACAAATTCCAAATCCAAGCGATTGGAAGGTCTCTGCCGAAACAGCTCGCTTGCTTCAATATTGGCGTACTCACAACTTTAGCGGCGTTCGTCCTTTTTTCTGTCAAGTTGAAGCTGTAGAAACAGTTATTTGGCTTACTGAGGTAGCTCCAGCGATCGGAAAAGTTGGAGAGTCGTTCCTCGAGCATCTCGCGCGCGCGAATAATGAAGCGAATCCTGAGTTAATGCGAATTGCGCTGAAGCTCGCAACTGGTGCGGGAAAAACCACAGTGATGGCAATGCTCATCGCTTGGCAGACGATAAATGCTGTTCGACATCCGAAGAGCAATAAATTTTCAAAAGGATTTCTGATTGTAGCTCCAGGACTGACTATTCGCGATCGACTTCGGGTTTTGCAACCGAACGATCCAGACAGCTACTTCAAAAGCAGAGAGCTTGTTCCGGCGGAGTTTAAGACTGAACTCGATAAAGCCAAGATCGTGATCACGAACTACCACGCATTTAAATTACGCGAACGTGTCGACCTGTCAAAAGGAGGTCGAGCCTTACTGCAAGGTCGTGGCGAAGCACTCAACACACTCGAAACTGAAGGCCAAATGCTCCAGAGAGTGATGCCAGAGTTAATGGGCCTGAGGGATATATTGGTTATCAACGACGAAGCTCATCACTGCTACCGGGCGAAACCAGAATACGCAGATGAACTGGAAGATTTGAAAGGCGAAGAAAAGGAAGAGGCTCAAAAAAATAACGATGCCGCTAGGCTTTGGATCTCTGGTATCGAGATTGTGAAGCGCAATCTTGGCGTCAATCGTGTTATTGACCTGTCTGCAACACCGTTTTTTCTAAGCGGTTCAGGCTACGCTGAAGGAACCCTTTTTCCTTGGACTATGAGTGATTTTTCTCTCATGGACGCAATCGAGTGCGGTATCGTCAAGCTCCCGCGAGTTCCTGTCGTTGACAACATCCCTGGAGCGGAAGTTCCGATCTTCCGTGAACTATGGACTCACATCAGAGAACAGATGCCTAAAAAAGGCAGGAAAGACTCTAGCGGTTTTGATCCAAAGAAACTTCCGATCCAGTTGCAGACCGCGCTTGAGGCTCTCTATGGCCACTACGCAAAGACCTTTCAAAAATGGGAAGAAGCTAAAATTGCCGTCCCTCCGTGCTTCATTGTAGTCTGTAACAACACAACGACGTCGAAGCTTGTTTACGACTATATTTCAGGGTTTCACCGTAAAGGGAAAGACGAAGCGGAAACATTTGTGCCTGGAGCCTTAGAGTTGTTCAGAAATTTCGATGAGTTCGGAAATCCATATCCTCGACCAAGAACGTTGCTTATAGACAGCGAGCAACTGGAATCTGGCGAAGCGTTACAGTCAAACTTTAGAGAGATTGCTTCCGCAGAAATAGAGAGCTTCAGACGTGAAATCATCGAAAGAACGGGGGACGCTCGGCAAGCAGAAACCATTACAGACCAAGATCTTCTCCGTGAGGTGATGAATACAGTCGGAAAACAGAACCGTCTTG
Source organism: uncultured Pseudobdellovibrionaceae bacterium (assembly GCA_934277865.1). Taxonomy (GTDB): domain Bacteria; phylum Bdellovibrionota; class Bdellovibrionia; order Bdellovibrionales; family JAMPXM01. The sequence continues at coordinate 3,201 of CAKQVW010000297.1, forward strand.
GTGAATCCATCCGATGCGTAGTGTCTGTCTCAATGCTTACGGAGGGCTGGGATACAAATACTGTGACCCATGTTTTGGGAGTGAGGGCGTTCGGCACTCAGCTTTTATGTGAACAGGTGATCGGTCGAGCGCTTAGGCGACAGTCTTACGAACTGAACGAAGAAGGCGTCTTCAACGTAGAGTATGCCGACGTACTTGGAATACCTTTCGATTTCACGGCGAAGCCCGTTGTTTCGATTCCTCAGTCACCGCGGGAAACGATTCACGTGAAGGCTGTACGTCCAGAGCGAGATAGCTTGGAGATTCGCTTCCCAAGAGTCGTTGGTTATCGCGTTCAGCTTCCCGATGAGAAAATTGGAGCGAACTTCTCAGAAGACTCCGTTTTCAATCTAACTCCAGAACACATTGGTCCAGCCGTAACGAAGAACGAGGGCATAGTTGGAGAAGGCGTCGATTTAAATCTCATCCACACTAAGGACTATCGAAGTTCGACAATCTTGTTTCATCTCACAAAACATCTTTTGTATGAGCATTTCAGAGATGACAATCAGGAGCCCAAGTTGCATTTGTTTGGACAACTCAAGGCAATCTGCAAGCAATGGATGGAAACTTACTTTCATTGCTCCGGAGGAACCTATCCGGCTCAACTTCTTTATCTTCAGAATTTAGATTTAGCAGCGAGCAGGATCGCTTCTGCGATTTTTCAAACTTACTCAAAAGAGAACGCAGTT
>CAKQVW010000298.1 GCA_934277865.1 uncultured Pseudobdellovibrionaceae bacterium
AAACTAGATAGCGCTATCAACGCCGCTGAGCGCGTTCAGGATGTGCCGGAAGATCTCCCGGAAAATATCGATGACTACGATGAACTAGCGGATGAATGGGACGAAGAGGAAGGCGAGGACAAGAAGGAACCAAAGGTCCTAAGTCCTGAAGATATTGCAGCGATGAAGCGGGAAATGCAACAACTTCGCGAATTCCATGAGCTTGCAAAATCAATTGTTAAAAATTCCAAAGGGGAAGTCCTTCTAACTGCGCTTCGAAAAGGATTTGCTGCATCAGTTGCAGCACTTCAACGGGGAGCTACAAATGAGGCAGTTCAAAAGAAAGCGTTGATTTTCACCGAGTCGCGGCGTACTCAAGAATATCTCGCTAGAATCCTAGAGCAAACTGAATTTGCAGGCACAGTTGTCCTTTTTAACGGAACAAACAATGATCCGAAGTCGAAAGCGATCTACAAGGAATGGATAAGTAAGCATCAGGGGACAGATCGAGTTTCGGGTTCGCCTGCGGCCGACATGCGAGCGGCACTCGTTGAGTACTTCCGAGACTCTGCAACGATCATGATAGCAACGGAGGCTGCTGCTGAAGGTGTAAACCTTCAGTTCTGCAACCTGGTGGTCAATTATGATCTACCGTGGAACCCACAACGAATCGAGCAACGGATTGGACGCTGCCACCGATACGGACAGAAATGCGATGTCGTTGTTGTGAACTTCCTCAACAAAAAGAATGCTGCTGATGTCCGAATTTACGAACTACTCGAAGAGAAGTTCAAGTTATTTGAAGGCGTGTTTGGATCAAGTGACGAAGTCCTTGGGGCGGTAGAGTCGGGCGTTGATTTCGAGAAACGCATCGCAGCAATCTACCAGCGTTGCAGGACACCCGAGCAAATCCAATTTGAGTTTGACGAGCTCCAAAAGGAGCTAGATACAGAAATTTCTGCTGGCCACGAAGACGCGCGAGAGAAACTCCTCGACAACTTCGATCAAGAAGTTATCGAGAAAGTTCGCATTCAGAGTGAAGGCCTGCTAGATCAATTCCATCAACGCCTATGGCTCTTGACGCGTTACGTCCTCGCAGACTACGCAGAATTTGACGATGACGACTTAAGTTTCACCCTAGATTCAAACCCATTTGACGATCCGTCGATTCATAGCGGCCCCTATCGATTCGGAAAACGCGTTGAGGACGCAAATACCTATCGCATTGGATCACCACTTGCGCAACGCGTGCTCGCTCTCGCCAAAGATGTTAGCTTACCTCCTTGTGAGATGGTGTTGAACTACACTGGCGACCGTAAAAAGGTAACTGCGATTGAATCGCTTGTCGGACAATCCGGTTGGTTACGAATTACTAACATGGTATCCAGTTCAATTGGGACAGAAGAACATCTACTCTTTGCGGGTTTCACCGAAGACAACCAGCCGCTTGACGAAACTCAGTGTCGCCGACTTATGGATTGCCCTGCAACTCTAGGCTCAGCAGTGAACACCAACTTCCTAGTGCTATCGCAACTTGATCGACAAATTGAGAATGCGCAGGCTAAGGTTTTAAGCGAAATCTCCGCAAACCAAGGCCAGTACTTCGAAGCAGAAATTGAGAAGCTAGACCGCTGGGCAGAAGATCTTAAGGAGAGTCTTGAGTTTGAACTAAAGCAATTGACTATTGACATTAAGGCCGCCAAACGCGAATCGCGGTTAGTTGTAGCGTTGCAGGATAAGTTGACCATCCAGAAAACGGTTCGGGATTTGGAGAAGAAGCAAGGCGAAAAACGGAAACGCCTTTTTGAAGCACAAGATGAGATCGACCGTAGACGTGAGGGATTGATCGAAGAGGTTCAAGAAAAACTTGCGCAGACCGTCTCTATCGTCGACATTCTCACCATCAAATGGAGTTTGGTGTGAGCCTAAGTATACCGGTGGTTTAACTCGCTCTTTATTGTTTTACAACGCCTGGGAAGATAGCTTGTTTACTCGCTCAACATTCGATGATAACTGTCAGTGGAAATTTGACATTGTTGGCAATCATTAAGGATATAAACGGGAAGTGTCGCGCACGACAAAATTAGAATTGACCTGGATCGGTAAGAACGATCGACCTCGACTAGAACCTCGTGTATTGATCGAAGATCCGTCCAAGTCGTATCACGTTAAAGAACGCGTAACCGACCACGATCAGTTCGACAATCGACTGATTTTTGGCGACAACTTGCTAGCGTTAAAGGCCCTCGATCAAGAGTTCACTGGGAGGGTTAAATGCATCTACATCGATCCTCCCTACAATACGGGTTCGGCATTCGAGCACTATGACGATGGAATTGAGCATTCACTTTGGCTGTCCCTCATCAAAGAGCGGCTGGAAATCTTGTGGAGATTGCTCCGTAGTGATGGTTCGCTTTGGGTTTCAATCGATGACAAAGAAATGCCTTATCTTCGAATTGTTCTTGATGAGATTTGTGGAAGATCTTCTTTCGTGGCTTCAAACATTTGGCAAAAGCGATATTCGCGTGAGAACCGAGAAGCAATTGGTGACGTGCATGAGTACATCTTGGTTTATGCAAAGGATCGAGAGGTCTTTAAGAAAGTAAGGAACCGTGTACCGCTAGATTCCAAAAGTATTAAGGTTTACAAGAATCCAAACGACGATCCGAGCGGTCCTTGGCGTGGAATACCGATGACGGCCCAAGGTTATCGTCCGAATCAAATGTACGAAATAGTCGCGCCTGGAGGTAAAGTACACGTCCCACCAGAAGGTCGATGTTGGAGCACAATCGAGCCAAACTTCCAAAAGCTTCTTGATCAAGGTCGAATCTATTTCGGGAAGGATAATAATTCTCAGCCAAACATAATCCGTTATCTAAGCGAAGTAGAAGGCCACGTGCCCTGGACTTGGTGGCCACACGATGAAGTTGGGCACACCGACGAGGCCAAGAAGGAAATGCATGTATTGTTTGGTAAAGACAATTCCTTTGACACACCAAAGCCGGAGCGACTCATCGAGAGAATTCTTCATATCGCTACGAACCGCGGTGACATAGTATTGGACTCATTTGCTGGTTCAGGAACGACGGGAGCCGTCGCTCACAAGATGGGTCGGAAATGGATCATGGTTGAGCTCGGTGACCATTGCCATACTCACATTATTCCTCGATTGAAAAAAGTAATCGATGGTACGGATGCTGGTGGAATAACCGATGCAGCAACCTGGAAAGGCGGCGGCGGATTTCGCTACTATTCACTAGCTCCATCCTTGCTACAGAAGGATCAATTTGACAATTGGATTATCAGCAAGTCCTTTAACCCAGAGTTACTCGCCCAAGCAGTCTGCAAGTTGGAAGGATTTCACTACTCGCCAAGTGACACCATTTACTGGCAACACGGACATTCAACTGAGGCGGACTTTATCTACGTAACGACGCAAAACCTTACTCGTCAGCAGATTGAGGCACTCGCTGAAGATGTTGGTCCTAATCGATCGTTAGTAGTTTTCTGCTCGGCGTATCGCATACGCAATGTTGATGAGTTCCCGAATCTGACTTTGAAGAAAATCCCGAAGACTGTTCTGTCTCAGTGCGAATGGGGGAAGGACGACTACAGTCTTGAGATAAAAGAGCTTGCTCCCGCGCCGATTGCGGAGAATCCCGAAGAATCTCCAAAACCAGCTTGCCGTGGTCGCAAGAAAACAAGTAGCTCTCAACAATCGCTGTTTGATACAGATGGAGGTGTTAAATGACGATCCGAGATGTTAACGCGGTAGCCAATCGACTTAGCCTCAGGCCACCACAACGCACTTCACTAGAGATTCTCAATCGACTGTGCGAGATCATTGATTTTGAAAAGACGACCGATGTCGAAGCGGCTTTGAAGGTTGTTCACTCCGAGTTTCCCTATGTTGAAGACGTTGAACGC
>CAKQVW010000299.1 GCA_934277865.1 uncultured Pseudobdellovibrionaceae bacterium
AAGCACTTCGCCGGTGGCCTCAACAATACCTGAAAACATGCCTCGCAATATGAGCGCTGAGACGCGCGAGGTCAACCTCCCTCAAGTCAATTTGGCAGGGTTGTTGGCCAGAGGCAGCTACGTAGGCAGATACGTAGGCTGAGAATCAAAGAATGAACCGTTAGAGAAATTTGAAACTCAAATAAACGGTAATCGTTCCAAGAGTACCGCCAAGGAGATTCGCCCTCATATCCTGAGCCGACCGCACCCCGCCAGTATGGGGGTCCAGTGCCTCTTTTGTTGCGCCGAGAAGAATCGACAAAGCCCCGCCAGCAAGCGCAGCGCGTTCAGGAGACATTTCTTCAACGAAGTGAAAGTAGGCTGCGGACCCGGCAGCTACAATGCCCGTCCCCGCGGCATGCAGAACCTTGTCTCGCTGCCCAGGGAAACCTCGCTTGGCTGCAGATCTCGATAAGAGCGCAGCGCCACTTATCGCAATCGTAGCCCGCGTAACGGCGTTTCCTCCTATGGAGACGGGCTTAAACCGAATCTGGGACTCAGGAGCCACGTCCGCCGCTAGCATTTTGAGATCCGCGAGTTCCCAATCTGAGGAATTCGCAGAGAGGTTTATTGTGGCCATATAGAGGCGCTCGCGGAGCCGAGGAGAATCGCCGTCTTTCACGCAAGAGAACTGCAGCTCGAGAGTGTCGGCAGACTTTTTTAGCCAGTAAACGCGGTCAGCAAAGTCGCCGTCCGCACAAAAAGCAAGGAACTCGTCGCGAATGTCCCCTGCCGATCGCGACTCATTGTTCATGTCGACGAAGTCACGGCGGTTCGATAGAAGGGCCTGCGATAGCATCTGCTGAGTATCGGCGTACACGACGGACGACTTGTCGGTCGTTCCAGCCGTCGAGAGCTCAGCCAGAATCGCGCTACCCGGCAAGTTGGCTTGGCCGGAAGAGGTGGCAGCCGATACCAGAAATGCAAAATGCACTGCAATAAAGCTCAGCGGGCAACCAGTGAACCGCATTTTACACCTCAAGACGAAATAATGGCCAATCAAATGCCAGCTCCGCAAAACGCAGGCAAGCCTCCCACCGGGATGCAATTACTAGACAACCGACATTGAGACCGGCCTGCGCCTCGAGCCCACGTTCCAGCGCCCGTTATTCTCTTTTGGACTATTATTCGCGGACTGGCATTTTAATGCCCCAAGGACGCACTTTGGGCGCTCCAAGAATGAGCCAAAGCTGGGACGAATTCTGGCACCCAGAAGCCCGGGCGGGGCGATTGGGGGCGGCAGAGTCCGCCACTCAAGAGGTGCCCCAAAGTACCTCTTTGGTGGCGGAGTTTAGCGGAGCGGATTTTAGTGAACCGGTTCCACGCGGAAGTCGAGGCTATCGGCCTTGAGAGCAACCTCGATCTTTTCGCCAGGCTTGATCTTTCCTGCGATGAGGTCCTTGGCCAGTGGGTTCAGCACCTGCCCCTGGATCACACGTTTCAACGGACGCGCACCAAAAACCGGATCGTAACCTTTCTGAGCCAACCAACGCTTCGCTTCCGGCGAGAAGGTCAGTTCCACCTTCTTATCGGCTAGGCGTTTTGCAACGGTCTCTAGCTGAATTCCTACGATTCCATCCAGCTGCTCGGCCTTCAATTGATTGAAGATCACCGTCTCGTCGATCCGATTTAAAAACTCCGGTCTAAAGTGCCCCTGAAGCGCTTCTTGGATCAGCGCTTCGCGCTTTTCCGGCGTGAGTTCGGGGTCCATGATGGCGTGCGACCCGATATTCGAAGTCATGACGAGCACCGTGTTTTTGAAATCCACCGTGCGCCCTTGGCCATCAGTAAGCCGTCCCTCGTCGAGAACTTGAAGCAAAATATTGAACACATCAGGATGCGCTTTTTCGACTTCGTCCAAAAGAACTACGGAGTACGGTTTTCGCCGAACTTGCTCGGTCAACTGCCCGCCTTCTTCGTAGCCGACGTAGCCCGGAGGCGCACCGACTAGGCGAGCCACCGAGTGCTTTTCCATATATTCGCTCATATCGATGCGAATAACGGCCTGATCGGTGTCGAACAAAAACTCGGCCACGGCCTTCACGGTCTCGGTTTTTCCGACGCCCGTTGGTCCCAAAAAGAGGAACGTCCCAACCGGGCGATTCGGGTCCGAGATTTCGGCACGCGCACGGCGAATTGCATCCGACACAACCGTGAGAGCATGGTCTTGACCAACGACACGTTTTTTCAGCACGTCTTCCATCTTCAACAGGCGCTCTTGTTCAGTCGCCAACATCTTGGAGACCGGAATACCTGTCCATTTTGCGACGACCTCGGCGATTTCTTCTGGCCCGACTTCTTCGCGCAGCATACGGTCGCCCGAAGGCTGTTTAGCTTCGGCCTGCTCGTTTAAGGTTTTCAACTTACGCTCGAGTTCAGGCAGCTTTCCATACTTGAGCTCAGCGGCCTTTTCGAGCTGCCCCGAACGTTCGGCACGCTCAATATCACCGCGCAGTGTTTCGATCCGAGCTTTGGTCTCTTTGAGTTCATTGATCCCTTGTTTCTCGGTCTCCCACTGGGAGCGAAGTTTTTTTACCTTTTCGTCCAGCTGGTGCAGCTCTTCTTCGATCAGTTCGAGTCGCTCATGGCTAGCCTCGTCCTTCTCACGTCGAAGCGCTTCGCGTTCAACTTGAAGCTGCATGCGCTCGCGTTCGAGGCTGTCGACCTCAGCAGGCACACTGCCAATTTCAATGGCGAGACGACTGGCTGCTTCGTCCATGAGGTCAATCGCCTTGTCTGGGAGAAAGCGCGAAGTGATATAGCGATGAGAGAGCTTTACGGCTGCTACAAGGGCCGAGTCTCGAATTCTCACACCATGGTGAACTTCGTATTTTTCTTTCACCCCACGTAAGATCGTGATGGCGTCTTCGGTAGAGGGCTCATTGACCATCACCTGCTGAAACCGACGCTCGAGGGCCGCGTCTTTTTCAATGTACTTCTGATATTCATCAAGCGTGGTCGCACCAATACAACGAAGTTCACCGCGAGCCAGCGCCGGCTTCAGCAACTGCCCTGCATCCATTGCCCCTTCAGACTTGCCTGCACCAACAAGCGTGTGAAGTTCGTCGATAAAGAGGACGATCTTGCCTTGAGCCTCGGTGACTTCCCGAATAACGGCCTTGAGTCGATCCTCGAATTCACCGCGATACTTGGCTCCGGCGATGAGGGCGCCCATATCAAGCGAGATCAGTTTTTTGTTTTTCAGTGCTTCCGGTACGTCACCTTTGATGATTCGAAGTGCAAGCCCTTCCGCAATTGCGGTTTTCCCGACGCCAGGTTCTCCGATCAAGACCGGATTGTTTTTGGTACGGCGAGAGAGCACCTGGATCACACGACGAATCTCCTCATCGCGCCCGATCACGGGATCCAGTTTTCCGTCGCTAGCAACCTGCGTGAGGTCTCGCGCGTATTTTTTGAGTGCTTCCATTGTTCCTTCTGGCGAATCGTCGGTCACTTTGCGACCTCCCCGCATTTTTGCGACAGCTTCTTCAAATTTATTTCGTGTGACACCGGCCGAGGAGAAAACCCTTCGAATTTCCGCTGGTGCGGATTCATGAAGGGCGGCGAGAGCGAAATGCTCGGTCGAGATGTACTCATCACCCAGCGCCCGCATCTCGACCTCAGCGCGGTTAAAGAGCGCAATCAGCCGAGGGCTTGCAACCACCCGTTTGGCCGAGCCTGACACCTGTGGCAATCTCGCCAGCAATGTTTCCAGGCCCGACTTCACCGCAGGCACTTGCGCCCCTGCCGACGTGATCAAACTCGGCACAAATCCGTCAGTTTGGCTGACCACCTGGAAAAGCAAGTGCTCGGGCTCGACCGCCGAATGAGAACGCGTCTCAGC
>CAKQVW010000300.1 GCA_934277865.1 uncultured Pseudobdellovibrionaceae bacterium
CCCTTACATCACGGAAGGTGCTTGATGGGAAGCGAATTACTACCAATGGTGCTGATCCTGGTAACGGGCATCGCGGTGTATTTCTTCGTCTCAGCATTGATGGCAAGAGACGAAGGCGCCAACGCTTTGTCCTGGGCATCCGGAAGCGCACCAGCAAAATCCCAATCTCCCCTGATTGAATTCTCACGTCCGCTCGTGCACCAATTCACGATCCAGTACGCCGTGCGCATGAAGGACAAAAAAATGCGTCAGCGTATCGAGCGCCAGTTGATCACATCCGGCCTCACCGCCGAGCTCAACATCGACGAGTTCCTCGGGCTGAAGCTGCTTTGGGGCGTTGTGATGCCACTTCTTGGGTTGGTGCTGAACTTTGCCCTGCAGTTCAATTTCCCGCTTCCAGTGTTTGCCCTCATGGGACTGCTTGGCTGGCAAATGCCAACCATGCACGCCAACAAAATGCGCCAATCCCGACAGACGTCGATTCTCAGTGAACTTCCGTTTTACGTCGACCTGCTCGCACTCGCCGTCGAAGCCGGAAAAGACTTTCAGGGCGCGATTCAAGCCATCGTCGAAAAGGCCAGCAAAGATAGCGTCCTCGCCGAAGAGTTCAACCAAGTCCTTCGTGACATCACTCTTGGTAGCTCACGCGCGGATGCCTTGTCGGGGCTAAAAGCTAGGTGTGACCTCAACGAGGTCAATTCTCTCGTCAACGTCATTATCGACTCAGATGCGACCGGCGTCAGTATCGCCAAGGTTTTAAAAGACCAATCTGCGCAAATGCGACTCGAGCGATTCGTTCGCGCAGAGAAGGCCGGTGCGCAAGCTTCGCAAAAGATTCTGATTCCGCTTGTGCTTTTCATCTTGCCTGCGGTTTTCATCATGGTCTTTGCGCCAATCGCCTTGCAGTTCATCTACGGAGGTGGAAATTGAAAATCCGCCTTAAGCTACAGCCGGCTTCAAAATCGAATGTGGACTTCGCAAGCGATCTGAAAATCGCGGACTCCCTGCTGACTCGAACCAAAGGTCTTCTCGGGCGATCCAATCTTCCCGAGGGCGAAGGCCTCTGGATCAAACGCTGCAACTCAATTCATACGGTATTCATGAAGTTTCCGATCGATGCCGTGTTTGTCGACGACGATCTCAAGGTGGTCTCGGTGTACCATGCGCTGAAACCGTGGCGAATCACACGCCTGCATCTGCGAGCCTCCAGCGTGTTCGAACTCCCGGCCGGCACTCTCGAGAAGTTTGGTGGCGTAAATATTGGCGACCAACTTCTCGTTCGCGATCTCGATCCTGTGGGAGGCTCCGATGGGCTTTAAGTCTACATGGGCCGTGAGAATTCTAACCGGGCCACAGTCCGGTCAGATCATTCCGCTTTCAGCAGGATACAATATCATTGGACGCAGCCCCTCTTGCCAGATCAAGCTCGCATCCAATTCGGTTTCAAAAGAGCACGCGACGATTCTTCTCACGGAAGATGGCAAGGTTCTCATCACCGATATGAATTCACGAAATGGAACTTTCGTGAACGGCCTTCGTGTACAAAACCAAAAGCTTGCGGCCGGCGACAAGCTCACGTTTCACGATGTCGTCATCGACATTTTGGAACTTCCCCCTGGATTTGATCCCCGCTTTGTTCCGGGCGCATCACCTGGCGGCGGAGTCCCCATGCCTTCGTGGGCAGGAAATGCCGCCGTCGCGATGCAACCGCAGTACGCCCAACCAAGCGGACATCCGCAAGACTTTCAGCAGATGCACGCGCATGCCTCACCGCAAATGGCTGATCCAGGGGCCCAGCACGCCGAAGTCGCACAACCGCAGGCCCATTACACGGGCAACGCGGTCTTGGACTTCTTCGAGAACATTCGAATCTACATTGATCACGTCGCAATGCCTGGCATCTACGCAGTCGTGCAAAAGATGTCTTATCGGCAAAGCTTGATGATGTTCATTGCGGTTTATGTCGTGATGGTCACCGTGGTCGCGACGGTTCCGATGGTTACGCTGACCAAAAAGAGCATTCGCCAAGAAAGCGTTCGACGCGCAAAAACTATCGCCCGCAACTTGGCTCTCATCAACCGTCAGGCGATCTTAGAGAAAAACGAAATCGCCGCGACCGTTCGTCACGCGGAACTCGAAGAGGGTGTGACCAATGCCATCATCATGGCCAAAGATGGCACGATCCTCGCCCCCGCCAACAAACGTGGCGAGTTCGCGAAGCTTCCGTTCGTCAACCAAGCTCGGCGTGAAGAGCGAGAAACCGAAGGCTTCATCGGAGACTCCAATCTCGGAGTTGCTGTCCCAATTGCCCGCTACAACCCGGAGGCTGGTCAACAGGAAGCTGCAGCCTATGCTGTTGTGATCTACGACATGGGTGCACAGGCTATGAATTCCGCCCAAACGCTGGGTCTCTTCCTGCAGATCTTTTTCCTCGCCGGCGTTATCGGTGGAGTTCTGTTTTTCTTCCTCGTACGTGTGGTTGAACATCCGATCTCGACACTCGGTCTACAATTGGACGACGCGCTTCGCGAGGGCCGCGATGATCTTGCGACCATTTACCAGTGGCCCCTTTTGGAAAAACTGGTCAGCAACATCAACTCGGCACTCAGTCGCGCCGCAAATGGCGGAGGCGGATACCAGTCCCCCAACGCTGTACTAAACCGTGACATTGAGGCAACAAACGTCGTGCGCATGTTGCCTATTCCCGCAATCAGCATCAACGCGGTCGACAATCGAATCATCACAACCAACTCCGCGTTTGATGCTTTGGTCGGATCAGGGCTTCAGCTAGCAGGCCGACCCGTCCTAGAAATTCCCGATCCCGCACTCCAGGCAAATTTGTCTGATCTGATTCCGCGGATGCGCGACCAGTTGGGCAATATCGCATTTAGTGAAATTCCATTTTCGGGATTGAAATACGAAGTCAACGGACAGGCCATTGTTGGAAACTCCGGTGAAGCTTCTTGGTATCTCGTCACGCTCAGCGGAGGAGGATAAGCGATCGTGCGTGCAGTAGCTCCCCTCCCTAGGACGGGATTCAAGTTTATGATCAACGTACGCAGCGGCCCCGCGGCTGGTGCGACGTATCAGCTATTGCCTCCTCGCGTTTCGATCGGGCGCGATCCTGCTTCGAACAACGTCGTGGTCAGCGACCCGCGAGTCAGTCGTAACGCCGTCGTGATCGAATTCACTCCCGAGCAGATCGTCGCACTCGACATCAGTGGTAAAGCAAAGCTTTCTGTCAATGGTGTACCGGGCGACCGACATTCCATTAAGGGCGGCGACGTTCTTCAAGTTGGAGAATCCGAACTCGTCTTCATCGTAGAAGCTTTGCAGCTACCGGCAACACCCGCCCAAGGCGGAGGCCTCGCACCTGCACTTCCTGGTCATGGTGGGCCACAGTCTATGGCGGCCCCTGGCGGTGGATTTGACACCGGTATGCAGTCCTCCGGCCGAAAAGCTCAGCCGAAGAAAGGTGGGCGAGGTCCTCTCTATTTGATCGTCGCCTTGCTGCTTGGCGGAATCATTGTCATCGGAACCAGCGAAGAAAAGGCAAAGAAGCTGGATGCCGGATTGCGTACGACGACCGAGATCGAAAAAGAAATTACGGAAACTGAAGCGCGAGTAGATGCCATCACCAAAAAGCGCCAGTTTCGAACCGAGGAAGAGAAAACTCGATACGAAGAAGCTCAGAAGCACTATCTACGAGGATTCCGCGACTATCAAAAGGGCAACTACTCGCGAGCAATTGGCTCTTTCGAGACCGCGATAGGCCTTGATCCAGAAAATATCCTCGCTAGACGGTACTATCGTCTAGCTCAAAAGCAAAAGGATGAGGCCATCACTAACCTTCTGCTGGAAGGACGTCGATAC
>CAKQVW010000301.1 GCA_934277865.1 uncultured Pseudobdellovibrionaceae bacterium
CACACGCTGATTGTGCCCAATCGTCATATCGCGCTTGCAAGTGATCTCTCAGAAAAAGAATGGCTGGAGATCCATCGCGCCTTTACGAAAGTGCGCGCGCTTCTTGAGGGCGAAGACTCGACGATTGAGGGCTACAACACTGGATTCAACATCGGCGAGGCCGCCGGCCAGACAGTGATGCACGCACACTTTCACATCATCCCACGTCGCAAAGGCGATCAGCCCGATCCACGCGGCGGAATTCGTGGCGTGATTCCCGAGAAGAAGACTTACTAGATAGCGCGGACACCCAGACCACAATTGGTTTATTTTTATACAATAAAGTATACTAAAGGGATACTTTTTGATAAAAAATCAAACCATCCCATTGAGTTAGTTCGAAATTTGTCCGATAAATAAACTATGAGTATACCTCGTGATAGTAAAATAAACCAGCTGATGACGGATTGGCCAGACGGCGCGGTTATGACCACACCTCGGCTTAAGCAACGTGGCTACAACGCTCAGCTTCTGCAAAGGTACAAACAGGGTCGCTGGGTCGAATCGCTTGGCGCCGGCGCCTACAAAAAGAAAGGCGATCAAATCGACTGGATCGGCGCCATTGCGGCCCTGCAAGAGCAATTGGCGAAGCCCATTCATGTCGGCGGCCGAAGTGCGCTCGATCTCCTGGGAAAAAGTCACTACCTACGTCTCGGCAAAGACACACTCACGCTCTTCGGGCCGCCAAGCACAAAGCTTCCGACTTGGTTTATAAAAGGCGATTGGAAAAAAAAGGGCTCCTATTCCGCGCGAAACCTGTTTCGTGAAACCACACAAGAGTTCGGCACAAAAGCCATCGGGCACACGAAGTATTCCGAGGGCCGAATCGAAGTTACCATTTCTGCGCCCGAGCGCGCGTTCTTCGAACTCCTCGATGGAGCGCCGGAATCCGTCGGCTACGACGAGGCTTGGAAGATCTTAGAAGGCCTTCCCTCTCTTCGCACGAATGTACTACAGAGCCTTTTAGAGCGATGCCAGTCGGTGAAAGTGAAACGGCTTTTTCTCCATCTCGCTGAAAAGGTGAATCATCCGTGGTTTCGAAAACTCGAACTAGAAGCTATCGATCTCGGCAGCGGCAAACGACTGATTTACAAAGACGGTCAATACGATGCGAAGTATATGATCACGGTTCCAAAGGAAACGGATGAATCTTAAACACTATCAGAAGCAAGTACGCCTTCTTCTCGATGTGCTCCCCTTCATCGACAAAGAGGCCTGCTTTGCACTGAAAGGCGGTACAGCGATCAATCTCTTTGTTCGCGATCTGCCGCGCCTGAGTGTCGACATCGATCTTGCCTATGTCGGCGACGAGCCCCGCGCAGAGGCTCTAAAACTCACCGCCGCAGCCCTTAAACGAATCAAGGCCGACATCAAAACCGGCATTTCGGGCACCAGGGTGATCGGCTCGAAACCGAGCACTCAAGCTGAAGAAGCCAAGCTCTTTATTGATCTCGATGGTGCACAAGTGAAGATCGAAGCCAACCCCGTCATTCGCGGGACACTCTTCCCTTCAAAAAGGCTCACTCTGCAACCAAAAGCCGTGGAAGTATTTGAGGTTGAACTCGATTTCAATATCGTGGACCTACCAGATCTCTACGGCGGAAAACTTACCGCCGCACTCGATAGACAGCACCCGCGCGACCTCTTTGACGTTTCACTTCTCCTAGAAAATGAAGGCCTCAACAGAAAAATCATCATAGGTTTCGTATGCTACCTTCTTAGCCACCGTCGCCCCATACACGAAATCCTAAGCCCCACGCCAAAGAACCAACGTGCTCTTTTAAACACCGAGTTCGATGGCATGACGGATGTTCCATTTAACTACGAGGATTTTGAAAGAACACGAGACGCGATGATCAATGGTCTACACAATGGCTTGTCGACGAACGATCGGCGCTTTCTAATTTCATTCGCTAGCGGCACACCAGACTGGAGTCTCTTTGGCGAGCCCAAAATCGCAACTCTTCCGGCTGTCCTTTGGAAACTAAAAAATATCGGGAACATGACTCAGCCGAAGCGGGATCAAATGGTCGCGTCACTGAATGCGCTTTTCTCATAGAAAGCAATACGGGCATCAAGAGGAGTTTGTGACATGAAACAACCACCGATGATTTGCGCCTTAAGCGTGATTCAACCATGGGCCCATTGCATCGCTCATAAGGGCAAGGTCATCGCCAAGCGAAATGCGAAGGTCGTTGCGCATTCAAAATTTGTAGCTGAGTTTCAAAAAACGACAGGCGACTCCGTTTGGGTGACAAGCGACGCCTCAATCATTGAATATGCTTTGCAAGTGCCTGGTTTTTTTGAACTGCAAGAACGGCTTCGTAAAAGAGCTTATCTCTTGATTCTCGAAAACCCGAACAAATCATGGGAAGTAACGCTCGACTCTCTTTTTAAGAAGTCCTTCGTCTTTTCACAGGAAACAAGTCTTCCCATCACTGAGATCTTTGAAGTTTTGAATTCAAAACACCCAAGTCATCTCGTTATCGGCGGATCGGTAAACGAGAGTCTTGAAACGCTTGTCCTCACCCGCGGCGACTTAAAGTCGCTAGCGGTACCGTTCAGCATGTTCAAAGAAAGTGGCGACGGTATAAAACCGAACTTTGCCAAATTCTCGATTGTCGACCATGGGCAGACTTTGAGATTCGGAGAATACGAGGCCTCAGTCGACAGTGTTCTTTATGAGTTCGACTTGGAGTATCGAAAATATCTGAAAGCGAGAAGAACCCAATCCGATAAGTCATTCGGCGCCGCCTTAAGAAGACTTCGACTACAAAAAGGCCTTCTGCAATCCGATTTCGGCAGTGTCGACGAAAGAGCAATCGGTCGAATCGAACGAGGCGAAGTGACAAAACCGCGCAAATCCACAATAGCCAAAATCGCGAAGACGTTGGGCGTTTCCGCCGAAGAGATCTCGAGCTATTGACCTGATATCTAGGTCGGCCATTTGAGGTTCCCCGCAAGCGAGAAAACCGGTAGCCTGACACCAAGAGGAAAACGTATGTTTAATTTTGCTGTTGCGGGGACGCTTGAAAAGTATCAGCCGATTCGACGTGAACCTGCCATTACGCAAGTGGCGGCCATGCGGGCGGCAGAGGACGTGCAAATTACTAAGCAGAAGGTCGCAGACGAAACGGACGCTGATGCCATCTTGGCGACCTTTCAAGAAAGTGCAAAACCTCACCCCCTTAAAGGCTACGCGAAGAGCGAGGAAGCCATACGCCCGCAGCAGCGAAGAAAAGTCTGGAAAGTTTCCGATATCATGACCGCCAACGTACAAACGCTGAAGCCAGACGAGCCTCTTGAAAGCGCGTGGCGGCTTCATAGGCAAAGTGGATTTCGCCACATTCCGATTGTGAACAAGACTCGGCAGATCGTGGGACTTATTTCCGACAGAGACTTACTTCGCGTGAATCATGAACAAACAAAAGCGCCAAGTTCTATAAAGATCGAAGAAGTCATGACCAAAAAGGTATTAACCTGCTTTCCAGAAACGCCCTTACGTCTTGCGGCCCAGACGATGCTGGAAGAAGGTTTTTCTTCACTTCCCGTCGTCGATCCGCATGGTGTTCTTATAGGCATCCTCACCACTGGAGACATTTTAAAAGCCCTCGTGAACGAAGCCCCTATCGAACTCTGGGTTTAAAAGCGGATGTCGATATCGGTTGTGGCAATCTTTCGGAAGAAGCGAAGCTTCTCATAAAGCGGATACCAGTCGAACAAAATCAATTCGATGGGCTTCCAAATTGAGACCCATCCGAAAATCACCAAGCCTTCTCTTAAGATGCCAAAG
>CAKQVW010000302.1 GCA_934277865.1 uncultured Pseudobdellovibrionaceae bacterium
AGTCGCGAGGCCAAGTACTAAAAGGCCAGTAGCTGAGAAGGTGAAGTTCACGAGTTCGTAGCTAACGACATTCAAAAGAAAGATCGCCTTTGGGACATAGATCTTTCGGATGAAGTGTTCGTTGCTCAGCATGATCGCCGGAGCTTTAGTCAGAATCCCTGCGACAATCGAAAAGAACAAAGCGCCGGTGAAGTAATGTACATAGTAGTTATCCATGCGAGACTTCAACAGGAGACCCATTACGAATCCGATCATGATGTAATGGGTCATCGGACCGAGTACTGTCCAAAAATATCCTAAGTAGGATCTTTTGTAGCGAATCTTTGTAGTCGTATAGACATAGGAGAATACGACCCATCGATACTTCCAAATCTCCAATACTTCTCGATGAATCATCTTGAGGACACTAGGCATAGCTGTTTGGCTGGAAGTCGACATAATCTGTTTTGACAATGCTTCGTTCATGGGGAGTTCCGAATAGCCAACGCAATTTTTTTGGCACTGTCACCGTTTCCATACAATCCTGTCTTGAGATGCTGAATGGCGGCGTTGGCTGTTCGCTCGAACTCAGCTATTGCTGTCTTGTCATCGGTCCCGCAAACAACATTAGCCCCTATCTCAACAAGCTCTACCCACTCGGTCTCCGAGCGAAGTGTGAGGCAGGGTTTTTGGAAGAAGTAGGCTTCTTTTTGAAGTCCACCGCTGTCTGTCGCGACGAGCTTACACGTTTTCAAAAGTGCTAGCATCTCGAGATAGCCAAGAGGCGATGTTGTTATAAGGCCATCTGTTGCGATGCCAAGTTCCGCCATCTTCTTTTTTGCGCGTGGATGCACGGGCCAAACAACCGGCATCGTCTCGCTCATCTTCTTTAAGGCACCGATGAGCGATTTAAACACCTCCGGTGAATCCGTCGACTCCTGACGATGGAGCGTACAAAGCACAAATGGTTCCGATTGAAGGCTCTTTGGTACCTCGTCTGGCCACCTCGCGCGATCAGCGAACATCAGGCTTGCATCAAGCATCACATCGCCGACGTTTTCGATAATGTATTCTGGGGATTTATAGCCTTCGGCTTTTAGGTTTTTCACGGCTGTTTCTGTAGGGCAAAATAGCCACTTCGACACGCGGTCTGTAAGTGCGCGATTGATCTCTTCTGGCATTTGCAAGTTGAACGACCTCAGCCCCGCTTCGACGTGTGCAACTGGGATATGAAGCTTAGCCGCCGCTAGGGCACCAGCGAGCGTCGAGTTTGTATCGCCATAAACCAAAACAACGTCTGGCCTCTCTTTTAGGAGAACGCCTTCAATTTGCTTGAGCATTTCACCCGTCATAGCGCCGTGGCTAAGGCCCGAGATTCCAAGAAAATAGTCAGGTGGTCGGATCTCCATTTCTCTAAAGAACACTTCCGACATATTGGCGTCGGAATGTTGACCTGTGTGAATGAGAATCTCACGTAAGCCGGCCTCTTCTAAAGCACGGCTCACCGGTGAGGCTTTGATAAACTGTGGGCGTGCGCCGACGACTGTTGCAACCGAGAGAGTCTTGGACATCGCTTAGGAACATATTGCTGGAAAGGCTTCTAGGCAAACGGGCTTTCTTTAATTTGATCATTCACTTGTGCGACGCAAAAGTGTGGGGAACGAGCCCGAGATAGGACGGGGCTCGGACCTCAATTACGTTATATTTGAGCCGTCAAAGTGCATCTTTACTTTTTCCGAAACGAATATATACTCAGCTCATACACCCCCAGTTGCCTCGGCGGCTGGGCGCAGGCCACCGAAAGGTGGCTTTTGCTTTTTTCAGGTGATCCATGCGCAAAACCATAGTCTATGTCGACGGCTTCAATCTCTATTACGCTCTCAAGCGGCATAATGCCAAGTGGTTGGATATTGAATCTCTCTGCAGGCGTCTCCTCACGGAGAACGAGATTGTAGCGATCAAGTACTTCACGGCCCGAGTAAGCAGTAGGGTCGGCGATTTGGATATTCATGTTCGGCAAAATTCATATATCAGGGCCCTTTCTACGAATCCTAAAATTGAGGTCATTTATGGGCACTTTCTAACGAACGATGTCTGGATGGTTAAGTCATCTGATAGGGGAAGAGCGCCGGACCAGATCAATAAAGTCCAGGTCATTAAAACAGAGGAGAAAGGGAGCGACGTCAATATCGCCTCACATCTTCTGCTGGACGGATTTCAAGGGAAGTACGAGGTGGCTGCGGTGCTAACTAACGACTCAGATTTAAAGGTACCGGTTGGCATGGTGAAAAATGTCTTAAGGAAGACGGTCGGAGTCATATGCCCGCACGAGAAACCAAGTAAGGAACTGGTGCGAGAAGCGAGCTTCTTTAAAACTATCAAACCGCAAACGTTTCACGATTGTCAGTTTCCCGAGAGGATCAACGTGGAAGGCCGTACGATTCATCGTCCGGAGGCATGGCGATAGTTTTACGGTCAGATAGCGGTTTATGAGCCGTTGCTTGGGATCGTACTCCAAGCTAGCCTCGCATTTGTGAAAATCCTGGTGACCGCCATATTCTTTCCGCCACAGAACTTGATTGCGTCTCAGAGGCCCTATGTTTGGGCTAGAACTTGGGCGCGCTTGGGGCATGACGTAACCGTTTTGACGGTCGAAAAAGACGAGTCTGCGGCGGACAAGCTCAATAAGTCGTTTCAAGGTTTCCAGGTCATTCAGGTACCGGCAGGGTTTGTGATCCGAGGTCTACGCCGACGGCGCCACGAACCCCAGTTCTTGCTAGATAGCCCGAAGGCCAGAGACCTAAATGGCCCGCCCTGGAAGTTGCGACTCGTTTCTTGGCTCAAGCGGCGCGGTTTGGCGTCTTCTGTAAGATGGCCCGATGCGTTTGATCTTGTGTTGCCGAACGCGTGGCGCGGCCTTCCTTCGGGTCACTTTGATGTGATCGTCTCGAGCTTCGGTCCTCATGCGAGTCTTGCTATTGGGTATTGGGCGAAACGAAAAAATTCAAACGCAATATGGGTTTTGGATTTTCGAGATCTTTGGGTCGGGAATCACGTTTATCCAGGGATTTGGCCATTTACGATTCTTGAAGGTCTTCTTGAGCGATTTTATGTCAGACGCGCGGACATGATTGTCACTGTCAGTGAGGCACTGGCGAATGAGCTTCGGTCTAGGTATCCACATAAAAAGATACTCGTTTCACCCAACGGGTTTGACCCGGAAGAAGTGGCTAATTGCCCAAAGCTTCCGTCGGGTTTCAAGAACGAGTATTTTACGATCGTCTATACGGGCTCGCTTCACGAAGACCAACGAAATCCAGAGCCTCTTTTTGAATCGTTGACGAAGCTACCGCCGGACCTCCGATCGAGAATCCGAGTGAAGTTTGCAGGACCAATTCCGGAGTTCTTGCCGCCTCTCGTAGCCAAACATGGTCTCGACGAGGTTGTTGAAGTTCTCGGAAAGCGTCCACGTGAGGAAAGTTTGCGCCTTCAGGCTGAAGCAGACGTCTTGCTGTTTCTTGAAAAGCAGCATGATGAGTCACGGGACGGCGTTCTCACAGGAAAACTTTTTGAGTACCTCGTCACTGGGCGTCCTATTTGGGCGGTGGGTGTTGGGAAAAATTCGACTGTTGGGATCTTGCTTCGAGAGTCTCAGGCCGGTGTCGCCTTTGGAACAGATGTGGAGGCAATTTGTCGGCACATCATAGCAACAGACTTCCACCAGCGGCTTCCGACTAGGTCAGTTGAGGCGCCTTCCGACATCAGTCATCGATTCGATAGGGTCATGCTGGCGAGAGAGCTTCTCGAAGCAATTTCATCTACCGAAACTCGGAATCCTGTCTAA
>CAKQVW010000303.1 GCA_934277865.1 uncultured Pseudobdellovibrionaceae bacterium
TTCACACGCTCAAAAAGATTCTCACGTCGAAGGGGCTTTCTACAGGTGTCGGCGACGAAGGTGGATTTGCGCCGAAACTGAAATCCAATCGCGAAGCGCTGGAGCTTGTGAACGAAGCGATTTCCAAAGCGGGCTACACGCCTGGCAAAGATGTTTTTTTGGCGTTGGATGTGGCGGCGACTGAACTCTTCGAGGGTGGTAAGTACCGCTGGGAAGGGGCGCAGATCACGGGCCAGCAGCTAGGTGACGTCTACCGTGGTTGGGCCAAGGACTTTGCTCTTGTCAGTATCGAAGATGGCTTTTCAGAGGATGATTGGGAGTCCTGGAAGGCCTTCACAAAAACCGAGGGCTCTCGCATGCAGATCGTCGGCGACGATCTCTTTGTGACAAACCCAAAGCGCGTGGCGCGTGGAATCGAAGAACAGGCGGCCAACGCCTTGCTGGTAAAGGTCAATCAAATCGGCACACTCTCGGAGACGGTCGAAGCCGTTCGCTTGGCGACCGCCAATCGTATGCACACCATCATGTCTCACCGTTCGGGTGAAACCGAAGATTCGACAATCGCCGACCTGGCGGTGGCGCTCTCTACTCAGCAGATCAAAACCGGTAGCCTCTGCCGCGGCGAACGCACGGCGAAGTACAATCAATTGCTACGCATTGAAGAAGACCTCGGCTCGACAGCAAAATATTGGGGCCGCGCCGCCTTCTTTTAGAGCTGCTTTTCCGAGCGGCGCGACCAAGGGCGGGCAATTCAGGTGACAAGAGTCTGAGATCCTCTCAGACTCTTAATTGAATGAAGAACCTCACGATCTGGGCCCGTGTTTTTCGAGAATGGTTGCAGAATCCCACGCGAGTTTTGTTGGTGGTGGGAAGCTTGGCTTTTGTGGCGGTCTTGGTTGATGGCACCTTGTTTCGCCTCTGGAGTCTTGATCGCGACCGCGATCGACTGACCGAGCGAATCGAATCTTTGAAACATTCCATTCGAGACAAAGAAAAGAAACTCGCTGAATCAAATCGCCCTGAGTTCATTGAACGTCAGGCCCGTGAACAATTGGACTTGGTTCGCGATGGAGACCTCGTCTTCATCTTCTCCGATTCGGGAGACGACGACGCGACAACCTCTTTAAATGAGCCTGAGCGGTCGGTCAGAGCCTCGCGTTGAAAAGCGAGTCAGCAGTTTGCCTCTAGACAGAAACCCGGGTAGTTTTGTCTACCCGTAGGTTTTTACGAGGGGCATTTATGGAATACGTTTTCGATCTCAAGATCTCTTCGCTACGTTACAGCCTCGGACAGAGTCGGGCCGATTTCGCTCGCGCGATGTGTGTGGACCTGCAGACGGTTTTTGACTGGGAAACAGGTTCGAAGCTGCCCAACTCGGCGCAAGTTGCGGCCATGATTCGGTTGCAGCAGCAGTCGGAAGCCTATGCAGACCGAACGGCCCTTCGTCCCGCGATGGAAGTGGAGTTACGTGAACGCCATCTCTCTCAAATTCATTCGGAAGAGATCATCGTGGATGGTCATTCGGCAATTGGGTCCCAGTCGAACTCTGGGCCACGCTCTACGGCAACAAATTAGATGAATCGAAAAAAGTCTCTGTATCTGGTCGATGTCAGCTCGATGTTTTTTCGAGCGTTCTACGCCATTCGTCCTCTCTCGAGTCCGTCAGGCCTTCCGGTGAATGCGATTTATGGATTCTTGACGATGACGATCAAGCTCCTTCGCGAAATTCGTCCGGACTACATCGCCTTTTGTTTTGATCGCCCTGAACCAAGTTTTCGCAAAGACATTGATCAACGTTACAAGGCCAATCGCACAGAGATGCCAGAAGATCTCGTGCCGCAGATGCCATGGTTTCGAAAGCTTTCGGAAGCCCTAGGTGTAAAATGCTTCGATAAAATTGGGTTCGAAGCCGACGATATCATCGGGACGCTGACCAAAGTGGGACAGAATCAAGGTCTCGAAGTTGTGATCGTCAGTGGTGACAAGGACTTCGCACAGTTGATCAATTCGGGTGTCGTGCTTTACGACACGATGAAGGACGTGCGCTATGACAGCGTCTTGGCGCTTGAAAAGTGGGGAGTGCCTCCTGAGAAGATGGTCGATTATCTGGCGCTTGTCGGGGACTCTTCGGACAACGTCGCGGGTGTTGCGGGGATTGGTCCAAAGGGCGCGCAGAAGCTTTTAACGGAGTATGCCTCTTTGGAGGAAATTTACCAGAAGCTGGATTCCGTAAAGCCGGATGGCACGCGCAAAAAATTGGAAGCAAGTCGCGACGAGGCGTTTTTATCAAAACGTCTGGTGACCATCGTGCAAGATGTACCGCTCGATTGCGAGCTCGAAGAACTGCGGCTGCATCCGATTGAACGCGAAAAAGTTCTTCCTTTGTTTGAAGAGCTCGGGTTCAAAAGTTTGTCGCGGCAACTATTTGGAGCAGACAACTCGGCAGACACAAAATCGGCGTCGGAGGTCACGGAATCGGCAGGCGCGACTTCAGCAGGCACGTCTTCGTCGGGCACAGCGCCCGCTGTCTTGGGTGAGCCGTCAGCAAGTGGTGTTACAGAATCTCCGTTGAAGCCAGGCCCATTTTGGCCCGAGTCTCGTCTCGAAATATCCGACTTAAGCAAACTTCTCTCCGGTCGGGATCCGGCAAAAGAGATTTGGGTTTTGCATTCGGAACGTGGGGTTGTTGCGGGTCTTGATGGAACTGCCTACCAGCTAGCAGGTTCACCAGAGGACCTGGGTAAGGCCCTGGAAGGGCGACGGCTTTCTGGCTATGACATCAAGGACTTCGCGCATCGCTATCATCTTGGAAAATTTGAAGTCGAATGGGACGGGCGTCTTGGCGCCTACGTCGAGCATGCGGGTTCGGTAGAGTCGATTCATGACCTCTTCACCCGATACCTAGGTTTGGCATTGCCAGACCTCGCCTCACCCAGCCAATGGCTGGCTTGGAACTTCGCACTTCGGCGAGCCATTGAAAGCCGTCTTGAGAAAACCAACGGAACGAAAGTTCTAAAGGAACTCGATCAACCGTTGGTTCCCGTGCTTTATCGAATGGAAAAGCGTGGAATCCTGATCGACATCGGTTTGCTCTCTCATTTTTCTCGAGAGCTGGCGGCCGACATTCAAAATTTTGAGACTCAGATTCACAAAGAGTGTGGAGAAGTCTTCAACATCGGAAGTCCCAAGCAGCTGGGGCAGATTCTCTTCGGCAAGATGGGTCTTCCTTCTGGGAAAAAGACGAAGACGGGATTTTCGACTGACAACGAAGTTTTAGAGGCGATTGACCATCCCGTTGCAAAGCTGATTCTGAATTGGCGTGAAGTTACTAAGCTTAAGTCGACTTATGTCGACGCCATTCCGCAATTGGCGGATGCAGGTGGACGTGTGCACACGACTTTCAACCAAGCGCACACGACAACGGGTCGGCTTTCTAGCGTGAATCCCAATTTACAAAACATTCCGATACGCACCGAGCGTGGGGCTCATATTCGCAAGAGTTTTATCGCCCCGAAGGGTCGCATGTTGGTCAGTGCCGACTACAGCCAGATCGAACTTCGTATCTTGGCCGAGATCACCGAAGATCCCGGGTTGGTTCGAGCCTTCGAGCAAGGACACGACATTCATGCGGCAACGGCCGCTGAAATTTTTGAAGTGCCACTTTCCGATGTGACTTCCGAAATGCGACGCCAGGCTAAAGCGGTGAACTTTGGACTGGCTTACGGCCAAGGCGCCTTCGGCTTGGCCGAAACGCTTGGTGTTTCGCGC
>CAKQVW010000304.1 GCA_934277865.1 uncultured Pseudobdellovibrionaceae bacterium
CCGATTGCGGTCTGGACCTCGCCTTGCTGAAAGAAGCTTGCGTCAATGGCTGCTTGCTGGCGAGCTTCACCGTGGAAAACTTCGGTGTCGCCAATCTTCGTGAGCTTTCGCTGACTAAGCTGCAAGCGCGCGGCGAAGCCTTCAACCGCATCACTCGGTTGTAAGCGTCGCTTCGCCGAAGCGGCCTATTGGCAGAAATCGGTTATCAGAGTCCCTGTCGCTTCGTTACCGGCTTCGTCAATTGCTTTGTAGGTGATTGAGGCAGGGTAGGGTGCGTCTGGCACCTGCGCGCACTGGCGAGAGTTTGTGCCATCGAGACACCCAGAAAGCCCGTACGGATCTAGGTCGTCCGAAGTTGTGTAGATGATATCTGTGCTTAATGTGAGATTGTCAGTGGCGGACCCAAAAAAACCCATGGCTTCTGGGCAGTCAAAATAGAGCGGGGTATCGCCGGTGTCGAGCGTGGTGCTCACCACGGGTGGTGTTCGGTCCACGGTAACCGAGCCCAGATCAATAAGCGTTTCCCCAACTTGCACGCGGAACTTGACATCGCCATCGGGAAGGCTGACGTCGTTTGGGGCGATCGTCACTGAACTACTTTTGGTCGAGATCGCTGTAATCTCATGCCAAGTGATCCCATCACTGCTTTCTTGGACGCTGACAACGTCCTCATCACCGCTTGCTTGCCACGTGAGTGAGAAACCTGCTGCGGAATTGATATGTGTCGGCAAAGGCTGGTTATTCAATTCAATGGAAGCTGGACTTCTGGTCTCAGATGGGTTCACGCCCATCGCCACGAAGCGACAGCTCGACAGCAGAATAGCAGTTAGCGAAAATAGAAGGATCTGTGTGGCTCGCATTAGTCCTCCGATCGTGTATGAGCATTTTCTCATATGCCTTTCTTCTCGGTCTTAGCAGGGTATTGCATAAGACTATCGTCGAGAATCAGCGATTTCCGGTCTGGTCTGTACCGTTTTGAACCATTCGATAGTTTCTTCTTGGCGACCTTAGGCTATCCACTGGTGTGTTCGGCGATGCGAGGCTCGACCAATGTCTACACTTTCTCAATAAAAATCCAGATTTTCCCGATAGATAGATCAGAGAGGACTCATGTCCCGTTTGAAAAAAGCAGCTCCACCTCGGGTGGCCCCAAAAGATGATCTCATTGAATCGCTTCTTGAAAATGAAAGCGAAGGGTCAGCTGCGCTCAAAAACAGTCAGACAAACACAGCGACGGTGAGCCGCCTCTCGGCAGTTCGGCATTCTCCTCCACCTCCACCTCCTCCGCCTCCAGATTCCGAAGAGACGCGTTTGCACGAGAACGAAGAGGCTGTGTTTAATTTTGAATCCCGTGAAGTCTCGCGCGTGAACTTCGAAATTCAGAATCAGGACGACGAGGACATCGACAATCAAACACTGAGCGTCGTGCCGCACGGTGAGGCGCGTTCGGTGCCGAAGTTTGAACTTCCACCTAAGGACGAAGAGGCCGAGCTTTCGATGGAAGAAGCCAAGACGCGAGTCGCTCGAGTGACCGATGACGATCTCGATGACGAGCAAGTGACAAGTCGCTATGAGCGCTCGGTGTCGAGGGTTGTGGAAGAGGCGTCTGAGACGCCGCTGCCGCCGCCTGTGCGAGTCGCAGTGGTTTCGCCAGAAGAAGAACGAGAGCGGATGGAACAGTCCATCCGCCGTCGCACAGCTGATATCTTTGATGACCCACCGGCTCCGGTACTTGCCGAAGCGCAAGACGAGCCAGAAGCGGACGTGGCCTCCTATGCGGAAGAAGAAAAGCCGCGTGGTGAAAGCAAGGCTCGCATGCAAAAGCTTGAGGACGTGCTCAAGCGGCTCGCGCCGGGCTTTGACAGAAATAAAGATCGGCCAAAGTCTGAGCCAAAGGCCGAGGCGAAGCCGGTGATTGATTCTGTGCAGCCGCCTCCGGTGAAGCCACCGGGCGTTGTCGCCAAAGCCAAACTTCCGGACTCGACTCCGACTCCGGAGATCAAGGCGGTGGAACTTTCGACTTCCCAGTTGGAACGTGCGCCGACTCTGCCCGTGGATTCGGACGATGAGAAGACGGTCGCTGCGGCTCAGACGCCGTCGCCAATCTCGATTTCCGACAAAAGTGATGGGCCAAAACCGATCTGGCAAGATGCCAAGACGGAAGTGATCTCTCGCATGACATCGGCAGACAATCCCGATGCGGACCCCGAAGGCGAGCAGTTTATGCCGACCGAAATTCGCCCCAACTCACCCGGCGCACGCTTCCGCGAACAGTCGCGGCAGGCGCAGCCAGGTGCGGCGATTTTCTCTTCTGCGGAAGCCGCTCTTCGTCAGTCAGAAAACTTGCGGGTTGCGCAGAAGCGTATTTCCGACTTGGAAGGCGAGCTTGAGCGTGTTCGTCGTGAGAACGAGAGTCTGCGCTCAGCCGGTGAGACGTTGCGTCGCCGCATGGACGAGTTGCAGGCCAATGCGGAAGCTGCGGAACTGAACACGCAAGAGGCGAAGAAAATTGCTGAGGAAGAGCGCAAAGTCTTGCGTGGTCAGATTTCGAGCCGCGATCGTGAGATCTCCGAGCTGAAGAGTCGCATCGACGACGCCGAAAGCCGCTTGGAGTCGAACTTCCGTAAGATTCGCGTCCGCGAACGTGATCTCGAACATCGCATCGAAATCATCAAGGCGGAGAGTCAGTCGATCGCCGCGAGTAAGGATCGAATGATTCTTGAACTCAAGCGGCAAATCGATCAGATCACGTCGGAGCTCAATCACGCCAAAGCTCAGGTTCAAGAAACCTTTAGTCAGTTCAAAGACCGTCAAGAAACTGCACGGCGTGCGGTTCGAGCTTTGCGAATCGCTCTGACAGTGTTAGAGGGCGAAGAGGATTCGGGGTCTCGCAAAGCTGAGTAAGCAGGATAAGCAACACGTGAAGCGCATCAAGGTCGTGATTTCAGATTTGCATCTCGGGAGGGGTCGCACGCTAGAAGGCGGCGCGACCAATCCGCTCGAGGAATTTTACTTCGGCAAAAAACTCATTGAGTTTTTCAACTACTATTCGTCGGGTGAATTTCGTGATGCCGAGGTGGAAGTCATCATCAACGGTGATTTTCTCAATTTCTTACAGACTGATTATCGTGGGCACTTTTTGACTGTCGTCACCGAGGCGGTGGCGGTCGAGCAATTGCGATCGATCTTGGATGGCCATCGCGATGTATTTGAAGCGATGAAGACATTTGCCAGTCAACCGAATCACACCATCACGTACGTTGTGGGCAATCATGATCAAGCCATGTTATGGCCGGCCACCAGACAGGTGTTAAACGAGGCGATTGGCACGGACATCAAATACAAAAACATCGTTTATTTCTTTGATGGCGTGCACATCGAACACGGGCACATGCATGAGGCAGCGAACCGACTAGATCCGAAACGGTTCTTTTTAAAACGGAATCTTCCCGAACCGATTTTGAATCTGCCATTTGGCTCGCATTTTTTTGTCGAATTTGTCTTGAAGATCAAACATCGCCACTCTCACGTGGACAAAGTCCGGCCGTTCAACGCTCTCATTCGCTGGGCGATTTTTAACGAGACTCGCTTTACGATTTACGCTTTTTTTAAGCTCACGCTTTACTTCTTGCATGCGATTTTCCGAGGGGATCCTCGGCGCCACGTTTCGGTGCAGAGCCTTCTACGTGTGGTCGCCGAAAGTGCGATCTTTCCCGATCTCAGTGAATCGGCGCGCCGAGTCTTAAATGACGAACGCGTGCATAC
>CAKQVW010000305.1 GCA_934277865.1 uncultured Pseudobdellovibrionaceae bacterium
TTTATGAGTGTGACCGGTACCAGATGACCGCAATGTTCTTGGATGATCGTAGTAGTGGTGTTTCTGGGTTTTCCCGTGAGCACTCTTGCCATTGAGTTTTGAACCGCACTCACCGCAGACCGTGATGCCAGTCAATGGGTAGGGATATGTCTTCCACTCGTCAGGCTTGTACCGCTGCTTGTTGCCTTGAAGGATCGCCTGCGTGGTTAAAAAATCCTTTTCATTGATGATTCCATCCCACGATGCCTTGACTCGCTTGGTGTCGCCGCGTTTTTTATTGATCTCCCGAAGACCAACATAAGTGGCATTGGTCAATACATGGTGGAGGCTCGCCACGGTAAAGTGATTGCCGCCTTTAAGTTCACCCTTACGGTTCGTATACTGCTTTGTCTTGACGCCGATTTCTGCAAGTTTAAGGCAGGTTTTTCGTAAATTCTTTTCCTTCAGGAATATTTCAAAAATCGTTTTCACAGCGTCGGCTTCTACGCCGTCGATGAGCAGCGTTCCTGGATTATTTGGGTTCCGCTTGTACCCAAGCGGAAGCTGGCCGCCATTCCAAAGTCCGCGATTTGCCCGGCTGGTGAAGTTCGCCACCAGACGTTCACTGGTCTGCTTTCGTTCGTACTGAGCGAAATTGATGAGATTGAAAATCATCATCTCGCCAGCGGCCGTGGTTGAATCGAAATGATCGCGAAGGGTGATGAACTTGGTCTTGTGCTCCTTAAAGAAATCCCACAGTGCGCAGAAATCCTTGATCGACCGCGACAGCCTTGAAAGCTCCGTCGCCATGACAAGATTCACATGACCCGATTGAACGTCGCGGAGTAACCGCTGGAACTCTGGTCGGTTCATGTCTTTTGCAGATTTACCTTCATCAACGTAGACGTCAAAGATTCGACCCCAGCCTTCTTCACGGCGGTTTTGGCCTTCGACGTATTCCTCAAGGCGTTTTCGTTGGGACACCAGTGAGCCGTCTTGAATCCGGGCCTGCTCCTCAGATGAAACCCTGATGTAAAGAGCAACTTTGTTATTCATGCGGCCTCCGCTTCCTTGGCGTGATCTTGGCCAAGCAAGGCAACTTCCCTTGAAACCAGAATTTCGTCAATTTCTAGCAATGTGCGCATCACCCTCGCCAGCCGCTTATTCAGCTCTAATTCATCCAAGCCCAAATAAACCAATTCTACAGCCTCAAAATACTCCTCGTTCTTCCTTGTCCTCCCATTCTTATTATTTTTCTTCCTACTCAAACCAGACCCCACCAACTCCATCGCCGGAATCTCCATTGACTCGAGTCAGCCCGAGACCCCTTCCAATCAACGTACTCGTTGGGTGGGAGGGGTCTCGGGCGATCAGACTCGATCACTAGGGGTGGAGGCGATGGACTACGATTGTTGTTATTCTCATGGTTTAATCGCATCAGGCCGCCTCGGGTTTTTTGTTTGATTCAGAGATCAGTCGCTGATCGTGTAACTGATCGGTATTTGGCGACACCAAATCCGCTGGCGGAAGCCTCCACCAATCGCAGATTTTCACTTGGCCTTGATGGTCATGGATTATTGCGGCTCTTGGTTGCGCGGTGAATTCATCAAGCACCGAATAGCAGAGAATCTTCGACCTCGAATACTGCCGATCAAATTTCTGAAAGAACGCTTCCCACTCCGATAGAATTCGATCGCCCATGGATTTGTTCGGCACCACATACCAAATGGCGTAGATGCCATCCATTTTCAGATACCGTTTAAAGAGCTCAAAGTACCTTTGCTTGGATTTGAATGTCAGCTCCACCTCTAAAGCGAAGACCTCAGCTCGCTCCTTGATGAGAACGGGAAAGAGTCCGTCAGGAACAACGATGGGTTTGTTTTTCTCTCGAAAACTAATCTGTTGGTCTCTCGCACGTTTGCGGAGTTCACTTTCAGGCACAAGCTTTTTCCCAATACCGATTGAATCCAAAGTCAGTCGGACTTGTGTCAAAGCTACGTCGTGCCCAAGTGTCAGCCGTGTTTTAAACAAGTCCCGTTGGCCAAATCCCATGCGCTGCTTTCCTTCAGACCCCAAGAGCCATGCATAGGAGTGATCAAGCATGGGACCAAGCCGCTTGATCATTTTCGCCTGTTCAAGTTTACGAAGGCGCCTAAAGAAATTGGTTTCAATGACATCGGGGTAAGCAAGCTGGCGGATCTGCTTTGATGACATGACCTCGTATCGTGCAAGCAATTCGAAAAGTTTCTTGTCTCTTGGAGATTGCCGGATCATTCAAAACCTCCGAGCTTGATCGAATCCATAGCTTTTGCTAGAGCGTCGTCTTCGGATCTGGGACCGTACTTTTCGAGATGCTGCTTCTGCTGGTGCTCTTCAAACTCCTGGTCCTTTCGCTTTTTCTCTTCAATGGCTTCGCGTTCCCTCGCTCGGGCTACAATTGCGTTATGAGCGGCCGCTCGTGCAGCGACCTCTTCGTCATTCCTTTTCATTTCCTCTTCAGCTTTGTGTTCTTGCCAGGAATCGTGGATTTGAATCACAAACAGGATAAGGTAGAAGACGGCCGCAGCTGCAGCTATGAAGAGAGCGATCTTGAGAATCAAGGAAATGATCGACACAATTTGGCCAGTGAAAACGAAAAGCCAATTGCTCCGGTAGCCGGGATCAGTTTCCATCACGAAATGGATCAGGCACATAGTGCTGGTCCAATAAACCGCGGTAAGCAGCAGTCGTTTTAAAAAGTCATTCATCATTCAATACACCCCCTTTTTTGAAAAGTCCTACCCCCTACATCTCAAGATCAGGGCCAACGATCAGTGGCGAAGGAAATCACCAGGAGTAATGAAGTTTTAAGTGTGCTTTATTCGATTTGGCAGAAGTGGAAGACGATAAGTTTTTGTTCAGAAATGGAAACGGAGAATCACCAAGCTATTGAAACCATGGAGCTTCTCTGCGTTCGAGATTGCAAATGCTGTTTTGATTTCCGAACACCTCAGGACCCACGTTATCGTCGATCAGTCGTGATCGGCAGAGTGGCTGAAATGCGCCACCCCCTGAAGCCTGGAAATTACTAATTGCGAAGTAAGTTAAATATCTTAAACCACTTGGAATTCACGTTGGTTCAAATGAGCCACGAATGGCTCTTTTGAGCCATGGCGGAAGTCCGCCACTGGCGGGGGAAAAACCATGTCAATTTCTTCATCTGACCTGGATCTAAGCCTGATCTCGGAAATTTAAGAATTTCATAGGATTTCCGAATAGATTAGGTGTTGCGATCGATATTTTCTCTTATTATTTTCTGTCTTGGACCTCAAGTTGCTCACACTTTGGAACGTCCGTTTTCAAACAACGTATTCGTTGTTACTCGCGACGCCTCTCGAGCCTCTGTCATTGCTGCGACTTTGCCTCCGGGTATGAAGCTTGTCGCAAGGTACGATAATTTCCTGATTGTTGCGACAAAGGATCTGAATGAGGCCTACATCAATCGCCTAAAAAAAATGAATGGCGTCAGCCGAGTTCAAAGAAGTTTTCGCGCCCGGTACCTCTCCCCATTAGCTGAACGGTGTTCGTACACGCCCGAAACTCTTCCCTCATCCAAGCTAACGAAAGAGTTTGAGTGTATGGCTCTTTTAAAATGCGGAAGAGGGGAGCGAAGTCGGCTTTGGGCCCAGAAGTTTTTAGGCACTGATTTAGCGCAGTCATACCTGAAATCCAAGGGAGTACCTCGAACATCAGCTATTGCTGTTGTTGACTCGGGATTTGATTTTTCTTTGATGGAAAA
>CAKQVW010000306.1 GCA_934277865.1 uncultured Pseudobdellovibrionaceae bacterium
GCAAAGACCATGGCAAAACTGGAGGAGTCATAGAATGAAAAAAGAGCGAGATCTCCCGCTCTTTTAGTGAAATTCAGATTTGAACCAGTGTCAGAATGCTCGAGCGGAGTCGATTTGGCTCGAGATCGGACGATTTGGAAGATTCACACAGGCCATCAAAACCGGCTCGGAATCGTGCGGAAGATTATCCATTTCAGGATATCGCTCGGCAACGGTGCACGCTGCGACACCTGCACAGCACGCCAGTTTTTTAACATGCGGACTATCTTCCGCCTGCCCCGTGATTCTTGCTAAGGCCTTTTGAAAGCGAACCGAGACCACCTCTTTTGAACCCTTCGCCATGGCTCGCGCCGAGACCACGACTTCACGTAAGTTTCGTACGGCGTCACGACTCCATCCCGAGTTTGCCTTCATGACTTCGGCCGTTGCTTCATACCCAGGCTCCGACGCTAGCTCCAGCGCCAGTCGTGCATTGGCTTCTTGCAATCCCGCTTCCACCTTCACGGGTGCAGACGCTGGCGCCTTGCCGCTTGCGACTTCACCTCCACGACCCGCTTTCGTAATCGCCTCAAGTCGATCTGCATACGCTTTACGATCTGCTTGCGACATTGATTTCGTGAGAGTCGCGTAGTCCTCATAGACAGTGGCCAGCGGCTTGTCGACGCTGCCGAGATACCCCTGTGCCAAGGCCGCCATCGCACGTTCATCATCCGCCGTGGGCTTTCTTCCCAAACTTGTCTCGGCGATTTTGTTAACAGCCAAACGGAGACGATTCTCCGCCTCAACGGCTTTCGCCGATCCGGGTTCCGCTGCCTCAAGAGTTTTCAGCAACTGCACAACTTCGTCGGATTGCGCGGCTGCTTGTCCGCCAAGTTGTTTGGTCGCAGCAGCGGCCGAAACAAATCGCTTCAGCGTACTATTGCCGACAGCCGCAGAAATTCGAGACGCATTTTTAGCAAGTAACACACCACTTGTCGCTGCGGCACCGGCTCCAATAAAATCCAGCGGCGCCAGCAAAACACCCAGCGTGATATCACCGACTTTTTCTCTCACCTCTTTGGCGTCCACGAGACCAGCGTTTGCACTTCTCTCGAGGTCTTGTTTGATAATACTTTCGTGAGCAACTCCCGACCACGTGCCGATCATTCCCGAGGCAAAAGCGATCGCGGTGCCCGTACCAACTGCTCCAGCCCCTAACAAGCCAAGCCCTGCGGCTCCACCCGTTGCAACCCCCGCAATCGTCAGCGCTGCCACGCCCAGTCGATTGCGATCCTGGACTTCCTTAAGACGAAGATTTACGGCCGTCGCGACAGCACAGCTACTCGCTGCACCTACTTTGTTTTCTTTTTCTAACTTTGCTTCGATGACTTTCCGTAAGGTCGCGTACTGCAGCACTTCACCAAGTTTTGCTTCGGACTTGAGATCATCTGGTTTCAACGACTTGTCCATCGCGACCTTCGCTTTGCGAAGATTCTCAATCACTTGCGATTGACCGGCCACAAACAAAGCCGCATCTGGCTGACTTTTGCCAATGAATGGCATCTCTGGAACTTCGAAAACGATTTTGTCGTAGGCCTCGAGTTTTTTCTCCTGCATCTCCGCAATCGAACGACGGAGTTTATTGCGAAAGACTTCTTCTTTCATCAAATTCCGACGAGTTTGTGCAACCTGGTCTGCGGGCATTCCGCTCTTCACTCGTTCAGCAACCGTCTTTTCAACCTCTGCCGCCCATTCTGTTTTTGCTTTGGCAACAAGATCTTTTAGTTCCTTCTCTGCGGAAGCAAATTCGGCGCTGGAAAGTGGATCCATCTTAGGAACGTTCACCATCGTCAGAATTGGACCACTTGCCTTACGAAGATACTTGTTGATGAGAGGGCTTACGTCACCACTGACGATCACGCGCATCAGCTCTTGATCAGTTGGAGCTTTCAAAAGCGCCACCGCATTTCGAAATGCCGCTTCGTGTTTGGCCAAATTCGCTTTTGTCTTTTCAGAATGCGCCTTGCACGCAGCGGATTCGATTGAGGACTTACAAGCGTTCAACATTGTTTCACGATCTGAAATTTGTTTGGTCAGAAGCTGAACGGCATCCTGGCGCACACTCTCCAAAAATGCTGTGGCCGTCACCGCACTCGACATGGTCGCGCCCTTGACGCCCTGAAAGGATCCAAACATGTTCCCATCTGGGATGACTTGAACTTTCAATTGGCAGTTGGCAGTTTTAGCATCACACTTCCCGGCCGACCGGTCTTGCCAATATGGTTTTTGATAATCTGAGCTTGGCACCATCACAAACCCACGACATGCATCGTAGGGTGAAAGCACACCGCCATTCTGCGCCTCTTCTTGAGTCAGCTTCACAGGTTCGGCACCAGCTCTTTTACTGGGAGACGTCGTGCGAACGGCCTCTTGAGCAAATGTCCTTGTCGTCTCGATCTTGGCAAACTCGATATGCACGTCAAAAAAGAAAACCAATAAAACAGCTATGAATTTGGAAAGCCGAGTGAGGAGTTTTGTCACGAGCTTCATTCATATCTCCCAGTCACAAAATGAGATTCCTGTTTCTTTTTCGGCACCTAAGCCAATTGAATTGAGTGAAATCAACATCCCGATTAAGGCTCATGACGAAACTCCTAGACGATGGTGAAGAGTTCTTTTTTCAAATCTCGGGACACTCTCTGAAACTCGACCGTTTTCCCGCTATAAGTCCTGGCAACTTAGCTCACATAAGGAGAGGCCATGCGCGAAACTGCTCGATCCGTTTCACTAGCTCGATACACAGTTTGCATCTCGATGATTCTTGGCGCGGTCCTACTTTCGGCAAGTTCGGCGTCAGCCGCAGCCGGCTATTGCATCGGCGTTCGCGGAAACGGCGAACTCGCTCCCGCGCACTGGGGAGGACTTGCACGTGCTGTTGAAACTCTTGGTTGGCCCAAAGCAATGGCCGGTGGCAGCTCAGCCACCGTGAGCCTTTTTTTGATGGAAAGCATTTCGCTCAATCCCGCTCTCAAAAGCCTTCAAGGAGAAGAGAAAAATGAAGCCGCGGCTTACCTGATCAAATCGCTGCAAAGTTACCTTGAAACCTTCGCCTTACATCCCGAGTGGCAAGCCGCACTCGCTTTGGCAGAAGACCTTAAAAAACAAGGTGGCGGCGAGGGTTTGGATTTTTCAACGTGGGCATTCAAACTCTACCAGGAGAATCCACAAGCGCTGATCGCACTCCTCCTAAAAAATCAGGTCGCGATCGAAAACTCTCTTCGATTTGCTGTCGAGATGGGGCTACTCAACGAAGAAACCTTTTTGCCGCTCTACGCTGCGCTCAATGAAGTGCGATCCAGTTCGGCCAATCCCCTCCGTGCCCAGGTGGCGATGGCAAAAGTTCGGTTTTTGGCTGGCGAGGCCGTCAGCGCCATCACGTTGCTGGGAAAATTTAATGCAGAAACCGACGCCAATCTCTTTTTCCGATCTGGCGTGGTCAACTTTCGACGACTTGCCAGAACCCTCGGCAAAGTCGGAAACTTCTACGCCGGCCGAGACCTACCCAATACCCTGCTCGGCGAACTTCAAGCTCATCTTGCCACTTGCGCCAAAGGCTCCGCTGGCAAGACATGGGACATGATGCGGGCTAAGGACACCGCATGCGATGTCTCTTTCAAGACTCTGGTCGCCAAGTATGAGGCCGGTGGCTTCCCCACGCGCAGCCCAAGCCGCGAACTCGACATGGTCGGCGCAGCGATCCCGAGTT
>CAKQVW010000307.1 GCA_934277865.1 uncultured Pseudobdellovibrionaceae bacterium
CAGCAAACATCAAGTGCGTTTTACCAAGACCGGTCGGTCCGACGATGAACAGCGGATTGTAGGTGGTGCTTGGGTTATCAGCAATTGAGAGACTTGCGTTGTAGGCAAATTCATTGGTGCGGCCGACAACAAATGTCGAGAACGTCATATCGGCGCGCGGTTCATTTCCTGATGGAACGAGAGTGTGCGCGGCGACGTTGCCAACTGTCGGTTGACCGGTTTCGGATTTCATCGACT
Source organism: uncultured Pseudobdellovibrionaceae bacterium (assembly GCA_934277865.1). Taxonomy (GTDB): domain Bacteria; phylum Bdellovibrionota; class Bdellovibrionia; order Bdellovibrionales; family JAMPXM01. The sequence continues at coordinate 238 of CAKQVW010000307.1, forward strand.
GTTGGATCTCTTGTTGATGAAAGTATTCATCCAAAGTCGTTGGCTCGGAAGATGTTGGAGCCGGTCGGCCGGTGATACGAATCTCCGTGGTGAATTCCCCGGAATAATGCGCACGAATCTCCGGATAGAAACGATCCATGTAGTTTTCGATCTGCTCTTTATGAAGACGCGACGGAACTCCCAAGACGAACTTGAGGACACCACTTTCCGTTGGTTCGATCTCCTCCAGAGTTGTCGCCGTCAGCCAGTTGCGAAAGGCTTTGTTGTCTGGATTGAGATGCAAAAGATTGTCGACGACCTTCTTCCAGAAGTCGGTTTTGGAATCCAAAGAGTGGTTAATCGACTCCTGCATGGCCGGCGCTGAGCCGACGACGCCTGGATTTGCTAAGTTTGTAAGTGGAACCTGTTCTGCGTATGTTGGTTGCGCAAATGAAGAAGATGGATATTCATCGTGATTCATAGAATTAAGCCCCTCGCAGACTGACGTTTCTGACCTTTTTGAAAAGCCGATGTGGAAAATCTTTCAGCCATAAGTCTCGTTTCCCCAAAAAACATGGAGAGAGCGATTCTCTTGGCCACCCCTTGCGAGCCCCTCCCGCAAGTGGTCAAGCAGCTGCTACGCGCTTGCTTTTCCACAGCTTTTCTGTTCCCTGACAAGTTCTGTCAGGTCACGAAATCCGTCTCTTAACGGATTTCGTGTTTGCGACCGATTTGGCTGAGGGAAATCGCGATCACAGAGGGACCAAACCATAGGATTTTGGCTCTGGATCCACGTTCTCCGTGAGTCTGGGGTGCTGAAAACATAGTCCCAGCCATTTTCGGGCGCCGGAGGTAGTTAACAGTGTGGACTCTGCTTTTCAACACCTTGACGGTTGCGCTGCACTGTGCTTTTTTAGGCACCTTTGAAAGCACCGAGGTAAAGAATGAAACGCACCTATCAGCCCAGCCGCCGCCGCCGCAAAAATACTCATGGATTCCGCGCCCGTATGGCGACAAAAGATGGGCAAGAGGTCCTGAATCGCCGTCGTGCGAAGGGCCGTAAGAAGCTGGTAGTTACTGTCAGCGGCAAGTGAGTCCTTCCTCTAAGCAGGAAACTCCAAAATTATTAACGCAAGCTGAGTCGACTCAAGTGAGTCGAACTCGTCTTGTCGTTTTGTCTCGACGCTCAGATTTTCTTCGCACATTTCGTGTTGGGAAGAAGCTGAGACCCTGTGATTGGGTTGTCTTCAACGTCTATCGAAAAAAATCGGAAGACGAAATTCCGCAAGGCTTTCGCTGTGGCTGGACTTGCCCCAAGGCAATTGGCAACGCCGTTGTACGTAATCGACTTAAACGGTGGTCAAGGCAGTGGTGCCGTGAAAATCTGAAGGCGCTGGCGGCAAGTGGCCAGGAATTTCCTAATGTCGATCTGAATATCGGGTTTCGCGCTATGCCCGAAGGATTTTTCCGAAAGCTCAAGTACACCGAGTTCTGTGCTGGGATGGACCCTGCTTGGCAGGAAATTTTGCGATGGAAAAGGTGAAATCATGTTCGCCTTTTTGAAAGCGAAAGTGTACAGCCTACTGACGACGCTCGCCCTGGTGTTGATCGCATTTTATCGTGCGGTCGGTTCTCTTTGGCTGAGTGGATCTTGTCGCTTTGAACCGTCGTGTTCGATCTATGCCGAAGAGGCTGTTCGACGTTACGGTTTCTGGGTGGGAGGAAGGCTGGCGTTGGCGCGCTTGCTTCGTTGTCGCCCAGGTGGGCCGTTTGGACCAGATCCGGTACCGGATCTCGAAGAAAAACGATAAGGGATTTTAGCTATGAATGGACAACAAATGGGACCCGAAAATAAATCGTTCTTAGACCGTGGCACTCTCATCGCGATGGTACTTGTCGGCGTCGTTTGGTTTGGTTGGTCGAAGTGGGTTGAAACGAAGTATCCAACTGCGAAGCCCGCGCAAACTACTGCGACAACAGCCACTGCAACTGGTGAAAACGTGGCGATGGACGCTTCGAAAAGCCAAACGACTGGTAGCGCCGCTTCGGATAAAGCTGGTGAAGCCGCTGCAGGAAAGTCCACTGAATCGGTAACTCTTGCACCTGAATCTTTCGAGCCGATTGTGACAGACCACTGGGCGGGCCAAATCTCGTCCAATGGCATGGCGATCACTGGAATCACTCTAAAAAACTACACGACTCGTGACGATAAGCCGATCTTGATCGGGTCCGCGGCCGGCGGAATTTTCGCTGCCAATCTCGTCGATGCAAAACAGCCGCTCAGCTTCCGCATCGAAAAGCAAGGCGATGGTAAGTGGGTCGGTGTTTCGAATCAAGGCGCCTACACCATAACAAGAGAGATGGAGCTGGTTCGAGATGGCGAAGCGGCCGGACGGGCTCTGAAAGTTAGCACTTCGGTGAAAGGTGATCTTTCACAGTTCCCAGGACTGACAACAACGGTCGCCGATCTTGTGCAAGCTCCTGCGAGCTCGAGTTTTCTTGCGCCGTCTTACGATCACTACGATTGGTTTGTTCGTCACGAAGACACCAACACCCGCACCATTATCAATCCAGAAAAGCCGGAGGCGTTGGACTATAAGACGACTATTTCGGCAGCCCTCTCGTCACATTACTTCACGGCAGCAATCGCCGACCAATCACCGCTTCGTCCTGAATTCAAAGGCGAGAGCGTGTCGAGAAAAGACGACAAGCTGCTGTCGACAGGTGTTCTCACCTACAAGCCGATGGTGAAGTCGGATGAATTTAAAACTGAGCAAGTCATCTACGTCGGAGCAAAAGATGTAAAAGCTCTTCGGGCGGCTCATATGGAGCTTGCGAAGGTGATCGATTACGGAATGTTTGCCGTCATCGCTGAGCCGCTGTTGTGGCTTATGCGCTTTTTCTTCGGCTGGTTTGGAAACTGGGGTTTCGCAATTATCGGCCTCACAATTGTTGTTCGTACGCTGGTGCTTCCCTTCAATATTTACTCTTTCAAATCAATGAAGGTGATGCAGCAGATCCAGCCACAAATGCAGCAGGTCCGTGAGCGCTACAAAGATGACCCTCGCCGGATGAACGAAGAAGTCATGAAGCTTATGAAAGATAACAAAGCCAATCCGTTGGGTGGCTGTCTTCCGATGCTGCTTCAGCTGCCGGTCTTCTTTGCTCTTTATCAAGTTCTTGCGATGTCGATTGATCTCTACCGGCAGCCGTTTATCTTCTGGATCAACGATCTGACAGTGAAAGATCCGTTCTTTGTACTGCCTGTTTTGATGGGAATTTCGATGTTCCTGCAGCAGAAGATTACACCAGTGGCGGACCCACAGCAGGCGAAGATCCTGATGTGGATGCCGGTGATCTTCTCGACCTTGACGGCGGGGCCGAGCTCGACGACGTACCGCGTGACCGTCGGGCCGCGCGTGTAGCCGGTGACGGCGGCGTCGATGTTGAACTCGTCCAGCACCTGGGTGAGCCGCTCGACGACCTCGTCGCTGGCGCGG
>CAKQVW010000308.1 GCA_934277865.1 uncultured Pseudobdellovibrionaceae bacterium
TGATCGCCATAAATCGCCGGTGGCGATTTATCCAAACCGGCCTGATTCTCAGCGGAAGAAAGAATCGTATCGAAAGACTTACCGATTTCACTTCCGATTTGTTCCGTCGTCCAAGCCTTGAGATCGACCTTGTCCTGACCGACAGTTTTCTCGCGACCTCGTATTTCCCAGCTATACATCTGGTAGTAGCTCATCAGCGCGTGAGCATAGTAGAGATCAACTAAAACTCGGCCTTCCGGGCGTTTAGGCCAGGCCTCCGATTTTAGCTCGCGAACGGCGGTTTCATAGCCGTGCAGCCCAATTCGGAGCTTGGCGGCTCGAATTAAAACCTCCGCCCGCAGATAATCATCCGCTTGAACAGAAGACGTCTTGGAAATTTCTGTGAGCTTATCTAGGGCAGCTTGCAACTTTTGTTCATCAGCTAGACGATCGACTTCCTTGAACGTCGCTTTAAAGTCAGCTAGTGAACTCGCATCCTGAATACCGAGTCCAATAACCGTTGAAGAAATCAAGACAAGAACGAGCAGAGCCTTTTTCATGACTCATCTTTCCGCAGAATTACTTGGTCTAGATCTATGGTTCAGTTCAGAGCTTTTCTCAGTCTGGCGAAGTGGCTTTCCAAAGCGGCATCAAACTCGGAAACCTCTTTAATCACACTTTTCGCGAAGTCTTTCGTCGGCTCTACAAACTGATCGTGCATTGGCTTTACCTGCTTGGCAAACTGACTTCTCACACCTTCTTCAGTTCTGCCTCTTTCGATGACATCGCGCCGAAGTCGACGCTCGAAACGAAGCTCCTCGGGTGTGTCAAAAAACACCAATTCATCAAACAGCGAACGAAGTCGCGGAGGATGATAGATCAAGATCCCGTCGACCAATATGATCTGACATGGAGCCATCGCATCCGCGATTTTGGATCGCGAATGAGTGACGAAGTCATAGCGGGGAACTTGAATGGTTTTTCCGGCTTTCAGCATCGCCAAATGATCGGCCAGAAGATCAAAATCCAGACTCGATGGGTGGTCGAAGTTCACCGAACCTCCATCGAAGTCAAATCGTGCCGATTGATCGATGTAATAAGAGTCTTGATAAAGAATCTCGCAGACGGTTCGTCCGGCCAGAGTATTCAACTTGTCCCGCAGCGCTTGAGCGAAATAAGTCTTCCCTGAGCCACTTCCGCCCGCCACTCCGACCGCGACCACTTGCGACGGGCTTTCGCCCTTACTTGGTTTGGTAGAGTCGGTCACCCGCATCTCCCAATCCCGGAACCAAGTAGCCTTGCTCGTTCATCTCTTTTTCGACACAGACGGCGTAGATCTTCACGTCGGGATGAGCCTCGGTGATTTTTTGAATGGCGAACTCGCTGATAAGAATCGAAAGAATTCGAATATCACCGACCTCATAGCTCTTTAGACGCTCAATCGCCGCGATCGCCGTTTCAGCGGTCGCAACCAACGGGTCACAAAGAATCGCGCGCTTACCCTGTATATCGGTCGGCATTTTGAAATAATACTCGACCGTGCTGTGAAGGAATTTGTCACGGTAAAGACCGATGAACCCTGTCGATGCAAATGGAATCATCGAGAGCACGGCATCCAGCATCCCGTTTCCCGCTCGCATGATGGAAACCACCACTGGTGCATTCGTGATACGCTCGACTTTGGTTTTCGCAATCGGGGTTTCGATTTCGACTTCTCGCATCTCTTTCCAGTCCCGCATCACCTCGTGAGCCAGGATTCGGCTGATCTCTTTCACAAGATCGCGAAACTCGGCGGACGACGTATTTTTGTCGCGCAAGTAGCCGAGTTTATGCTTAAGCAACGGATGATCGATCAGTTCCAAGTTCTGAGAATACTTTTGTTTCATGGCTTCCTACTTCAGTTTTCCAATTAAAAAACGGTTCCGTCGCTCTCGATCCGAATCGGCGGGTCAGAAGAGGGACGTTTTTCTTTCGCCGCAAAACGACCGGCCCACCACGTTCCCCCCTCAAGCACCTTCGCCAAGGGAAACTCCGCCGGAGTTTTTCCCATCGCTTTTTGCACCTCGCGACCGATGACATCTAAGAAATAGATCGTCAGAGCTCGCCACTCGATGACGAGTTCCGACTCTGGCCGCCAAGTTTTTTGAAGCTCGCTTGGGTCTTTTAGGCGAATCAGATCGCGATCAACCAAGAGCCCGCCATTTCGATACTCGGCTAGTCCCGTTAATTGTTCGACACCCGTCACCGTGAGTCCCGCATCCTGAAGTGGCTCGATCAAAGAGTATGTCAGCCACTGAGAAAGCTTATGTAACGGAATCAAAGTTCCAAGACGAGCATGCTCCCAGACATCGCCGAGGTTGCGATGACCGTAGGGGCCTTTCGCCGTCAAACGTCCCGGCCAAATGACACCAAGCCCCTCCAACACAACGGCCAAGATGCCGGTCGCTGGAATCGTTTTTCCATGACGCTCAAGAAGTGTATCGACCATGGCACCCGGTCTCGGCGTCGGAAAGACCGCGCGATTCTCGACGGCCCTAGCAAGAGCATTTAAAAGCCCCAATCGGCCCTCGACTCCCACCATCGGGTTTCCATCGGAAACCTGGAAGTGTTTTTCTAAATCTGAAACCGTAAGACTCTTAAGCCCGGACGCATCAGCCTTCAACGAACGGCGATCGCCACTCATTGCGCCAGCTTCAAACATGTGAAGACTTGCAATGCCAAGCCCCTCGGAGCGACCGATGGTAACACCGGTGCCCGCCTCTTTATAAAGCCACTTTGCACCGGCACCCGCATCCAGCAAAACAGAGGTCACGACGAGGTCGACTTCCGCACGCGCTTGCTCCAACGAATCGCCACCGAAGTCCTTTCTCAGTTTTTCTTTAAACTGAGTCACTCGATCGATACCGCCTGCCCGAAAATGACCGCGACGAGAATGAAACGGGATCTTCCCATCGGGATAGTTTTTTGCGATCACCGCCATCACGTATTGAACCACGTCGGGGAGCAGATCGTCTTGAATCAAAAAATGACCGCGACCGGCCTTCGCGTCCTCGTAGACGAGCTTTGCTCGATCGCGAATCGCCTGTGGCGTGAAGATGTAGTCGAGATCGTTTTGAGAAAGTGCGATTTCACTCATCGATCTTCCGACCTTTCACACTCTCCAAAGCCGATCCTTGCTTTGCTCCGTCTTTGGAGAAATATCCGGCGGCTTTCTTCGCCTCCATCTCGACTTGCGCATCTTTTGGAATCAACTCGTCAGGGATCGAGATGCGATTCACGACCTCGATACCGCTTTTCACGATCGCGTCGTACTTCATGTTCGACATCGAATGCAGGTTGTGAATCTTGGTGATGCCGAAGAAGTGAAGACAATCCGGCATGAACTCCTGAAAGCGTGCGTCCTCTGTTCCCGCAACGCATTCCGTGCGATGGAAATAGGTCGCCGCCGAATCTCCGCCTTTTTGCCGCTTACGTGCATTGTAGACCAAGAACTTCGTGACCTCTCCTAGAGCGCGGCCTTCTTTGCGGTAGTAGGCGATGAGACCGACCCCTCCGCGTTGCGCCGTGCGAGCCGCGTCTTCGATGCCATACATCAAGTAAGGACGGCACGTGCAAATATCCGAACCGAAAACATCCGAACCGTTGCACTCGTCGTGAACACGGCAAGTCAGTTCGACCTTGGGGTTTGCCAGGTCTTTTGGATCGCCGAAGATATAAACCGTCGTGCTGC
>CAKQVW010000309.1 GCA_934277865.1 uncultured Pseudobdellovibrionaceae bacterium
CATCGACCACGCCTCAACACAGCGAAAACGATAAACACGTTCTTCCAGCGTCACGGATTTCAGAAATGTCTCGAGATCAAGTTCCAGCGGCTTTTTCACAAGGCCACTAACTTTGATTTTCCACTGCGCAGGACGACGCCAACGGCTGGCGATCTCTTTGACCTCTTTTTTATCGAGACTGAACTCGTAGAAATTGTTGTAGCCGGTCGCAAGCTCCTCTTTGGTGATCGGGCGTTCGGGATCTTGCACGAGATACTTCTGAGCATGCGCCCGACTCAGCAGCGCTTGCGCCCCCATAAAACCAAGACCGTGCAAAACGGTTCGACGGCTTAGGTAAATTTCTTCTGGCGTGATCAACTCGGAACCTGGACTCGGTAGTTCGCTCTTGTCCACGTCTTCCCCGCTTTCTATGCTGAGGGCCATGTTGCAGTTTGCACTCTGGATCTCACTTGTTCTTCCGCTTGCCTGGATCGCGATGCGTTTCTTTGGTTTGGACATCGGCTCCGGTGGCGGCGGCAGCCCAAGCGCAAACCCCGCTCAGGAACTCAACCACCTCTTCGGCCAAGTCGCGATCTCAGCCATCGTCTTAAACCTGTGGATTGGCCACCTGCTCGCCTTCCACCGCTCACTCACGACGCGCTTTCCATGGTCGTCCTCCGTGCTGCTCACACTCAAGAAGTTTCGTCGGAGCTTAGGTGTTGCTGGATGGCTGTATCTCATCATTCACATCGCCTTCCATTTTCTTATCGAAGCCGGTCTCGCCGAAGGTTTTGAGGCCATCTTGCATGCTCGGTATCTATGGGTGGGTTCGTTGGCCGCGCTCGTACTGACAGCTCTTGCGCTGACCTCCAACAATGCCTCTCAGCGCAAACTCGGACGCAAATGGGCAAAGCTGCATCGACTGGTGTACGTCGCATTTTTTCTCGCGATTGCGCACACACTGATGATCGAAAAGGCCGATATTCCGTACTTTGCCACGCTCGGAATTGCCACGGCGCTTCCTTTTGCTGTTAGGCTTGGGTTTTGGGCATTGAAGCAGCGCAAGAAAACAGACGCTCGGCAGCAACTGCCTCCAAACTAAAATCTGACCGTTTTTTCGTTGCGGAATGAGCGCCAGACGTGAGTACAGTTCCATATCGGAACCAGAGGTCTCATGACGAACTCTCAGCAAATGAAAAGCCGACAAAATGCTCGTAGCACTTCGATGCTTCGACTGGCCGTTTTTTCATGGTTGATGGCAGCGGTACTGAACCTCTTCGTGAGCCTGTTTGCTGCGGCACCAACCGCCGCACAGAACTCGTCGGAGCTTCGGGCCTCTGATCCATCGGTCCGCCTCCTAAATCCATTTGCCGGGATTCCGGCCTTAGACCCACAGCAACTCATCGAGCGGCTTGAGGACGAAACACTTTCGGTCTACTCGACCAACTCACTCACGTCGCCGCTGGCCTCGGCGGTTTTTGATCTCGTTCGCTACATGAGACGAAATCAAATTGCGACCAATGATGCCGAAATCGACGCCACGATTCCGCGTTACAATCGCATCGAAATGTTTGGCGGCTGGGTCAACGAGGACTCACCGGCAAACTGCTACAACACGCGTGCGGAAATCCTCTTGCGAGACACAGAAGACGCCAATCGGGTGACTTTCAGTCCGAGCAATCCTTGTCAGGTCATTCGGGGAGATTGGCTCGATCCCTACACCGGCGACCGATTCAAGCTCGCAAAGGCCGTGCAGATCGATCACGTCGTCCCTCTGAAAAACGCGTATCGCTCCGGCGCGCACCAATGGGGCAAAGAGCGACGTTGTCACTATTCGAACTTCCTCCATGACCCCGTTCACCTGCTCACGGTCAGTGGGCACGAGAACATGTCCAAAGGTGACTCAGGCCCCAATTCCTACCTTCCACCAAACGAAGAGTACGTCTGCACCTATTTGAGAAATTGGATGCAAATCAAAGCAGTCTGGTCACTTGGCTTCACAGACATCGAGGCAAACGCAATCCACGGCGCACTGACGGCCTTCCGCTGCGACGGTTCGCACGGGCAGATGACAACAGTCGAACTCAACGCCAAGCGAGCGGCCACCACTCGCATGAATGTAAAGTGTCTGGAAAACACCGAGGCCGCTTCCGAAGCTGCTCGACCGCCCTTACGTCCCGCGATGCCATTGCCACCTCGAGGCTCAGCCTATTCGGCCGAACACAGTTTTAAGGTGTCCGAACGGCCTTAAGTAAAATCTCTCGATTCAGTCGACGCAGCTCACGCCCCAGATTCGGCCCTTGAAGTTCCAAGCCGTGCAGATCCAAAGCGCGCGCACGACCTACATCCTCTTTGCCCAGCTCAAGACCACGACGCTTAAGTGCACCGGCACGTCTCGTGTCGGTGCCATGAATGGCGTCCAACACTTCAACGACAACTGGTGCCCGCCAGTCGGTCCAATGTTCCAGGGCTGTCATCCAATCGCGTTCGATCGCGGTGAAATGCCGACACTCATCTCGCTTACTTTCTTTGGCCCGTCGATCCGCTTCAAACTTTTCACGGAAGTCTTGCACGATGAGTTCGCGCAAAACCAATTCCTTGATCGGGTCAGATGCCGTCGATCGCAGCTCTTTTTCATAGCGCATAAACCAGAGCGCGGTGTCGAGGAAGGGGCGACCGTATTTCCAGCTCGATAACTTTTCTTGCACCTGTTCGAGGCTAGCGCGCTGAAAGACACGATAAAACAACGCCAGTCTCCGGGCCTCCAACGATTCGGGCTGAAAGACATGGTCCCGCACCGGCAAAATCAAACCCGCCCAATTTTCAAAGACGAGTTCGCCCAAGCCGACCAGATTTAAGTTATCGAAGGCCGTTTTTGGGTTTTTCGCCATCAACATTTTGTCGATTTCGTCGCGCACACGCTCACGCGAAACCCACTCGCCGCGCCTCTCGCTGGGACGTTTTAGAATTTCCGCTGTCTTTTGCGTCACCGCCTCATAGGTCGCAGACTCAATCTGAAATCCCAACTGACCCGAGAAACGAATCGCGCGCAAAATACGAAGCTCGTCCTCGTCGAATCGCTGTTTTGGCTCGCCCACCGCACGCAGCACCCCCCCCTTGAGATCCTCTTGCCCAGAAACGAAGTCCAAGATTTCAAGTGTCTGCGGTCGAAAGAAAAGCGCATTGACGGTAAAATCCCGGCGGAGCGCGTCCTGCTCGAGATTCGAAAACTCCACCGAACTGGGTCGGCGGCCATCGAGGTATTCCCCGTCCTTGCGAAAGGTGGCGACTTCAATCGGACCGATGGACGTCGGAAGAACAATGACCCCAAAGGCCTTACCGACAAGCACCGGGTTCCAAGACTGAAAGAGGGCCTCAACCTCGTCGGGCGTCGCGTTGGTCGCAATGTCGAGATCCTTTGCGGGTCGTCCCATGATGGCATCGCGAACGCAACCACCTGCCAACACCGCTTCAAAGCCTTTGTCCGATAACGTGTCACAGATTTTTTGTGCAAATGCCCACTGAGGGTGAGCGTGGATCTGCTGGAGAAATTGGGGCAAGACGAGTGATTTCACGACAGGTTTTCCCTTTCGCTTCTTAGCCCCTATCGATTACGGTATGGTGAGAACGAGGTTGTGTCTATACAAAATCTCCTGAGACTCTCTGAAACCAAAGCCCTCATTCTCAAGCACCTTCCGGACGTGCAGGTTGGCTTTGCGCGCCTAGAC
>CAKQVW010000310.1 GCA_934277865.1 uncultured Pseudobdellovibrionaceae bacterium
GTAAGACCGCCGTTTGGTCGTAGATGTCGCAGACCAGTCCCGGCAAGCCATCACCTTCGCCATTGAAAAGGCGAAACGCGGTTGTCTTGCGTGCAGTCGAATCCTCGGTCGTTGTCTTCAGCCAGGTTTTTCTCAAGGACCAGGCGCGCGCGAACCGACGTTCAAAAAAATCATTTTTCTCCGATGGTGGCGCGGACTCAAGCGAGAGCACTCGCAGTGCCAGTGGGCTATGTGGGTCGTAAATGGCCCAGGCGATTTCACCTTTTGAGTCTTCCACTTGCGCGAGGCAGGCTCTTGTTGGGCGTGTGCCCGAGTCCAGCGGTTGAATGGCTTCGCGGTAAACCCACGGATGGCCTTGTAAGATGGCCTTGCGAAGGTTGCGGGTGAGCCTAAATTTGGGTCGTCGTGGGGAAGTCATTCACTCGTTATTCTAGGGAATCCTTTGAGAGTCACTCGGGAATTAGAGGTCCTTTTTGCATGCCGTGTATGAATTGCTGGACGAGTGGGTCGGCTGAGAATCTCGTCTCCTCGGCCGTGCCTGTTTCACGCACGGATTTTTGTGCGACCAAAACGATGCGTCCATTTTCCTCGGCAAATTGAAAGGCGCGTGAGATGTCATGGGTGACAATGACAAGCGTGGCGCCGATTCGTCGCTTGAGACTGATAATGAGTTTGGCCATGTCGTCGGCATTGATCGGGTCGAGTCCAGCGGTGGGATCATCCATGAACAGAATTTGTGGCTCAACCGCGATCGAGCGTGCGATCCCGACCCGTTGTTTCATACCACCCGAAAGCTGGTGTTCGCGGTAGTCCTTGTATTTTTCGAGGCCGACGTCTCTCAGGCATTCCAGGATTCGAGTTTCGCGAGCTTTGGCGTCCAGCTGGGTGTGTTCCTTTAACACAAACTCGAGATTTTCGAAGGCTGTGAGTTCGTCAAAGAGCGCGCTTCTTTGAAACTGCATGCCGATTTGGCCGGCCAGCTGATGTTTGGATGCCTGGTCGCGATTGCACCAAGAAACGCCCATGCAGAGCGATTCCCCCGACTTCGGGGTAAAGAGACCTGCGAGTGTCTTTAAGAGAACCGTTTTTCCACCGCCGCTGGGGCCGATGATGACCAAAGTTTCGCCGCGCGACACTTTGAGCGAGACATTTTCCAGAATCGTCTGCCCGGCCAGTTCTACGGTGGCCCGCTTCAATTCGAGAACGATTGGACTCTCGGACTGCGACGTGGAATCCTTGTTGCCATGAGAATCATCGGCATCGACTTTACGACGGGTGTCATCGATCGACTTCGTGGACGAGGCTTCACGGTTTCTGAAATTCTTGAAGATACCCATGGTTTTCGAGCCTACTTTGTCACTTTAGAAGATCCAAGTCAGCAATTTGGCGGGTTGGAATTTCATGTGGTGACGGATGAGGTGGCCTACCTCAAGTATCACGGGCGCCCCAATTTCCATCCGTTTGTGAAGGACATCCCTTCGTCCGCAGGCGAGGTGACGCACGAAAACACCGCCTTCCGATTGGAGGCCATGCTGACCAACGACACTCAGCATTCGCGCGAGCTTGGGATCTATCTGGGACTAAAGAAGGGTTTCAACCTCGCTTGTGTGCTGATTCGCTGCCGTGATTTCGAAAAGTTTTGCGACGTTGCGAAGCCTGACGCGCTCTACACCTATGAGGGGAAGCCCGCTGCGCTGATTCATCTTGGCCCGAGTTGTTATGACATTCTCGTGCAGGGAGCTGATCAGACGTGACAAGGACGTGACAAGTGGGACGAATTGTCCGCGTTAGCAAAAATCACGACGGGGTGATTTGGCTCATTTGAACTGGCGCTCGACAATAGCTTCGAGATGAGACAGGAAAGTCTTGGTCGTCTGTTTGCAAAACCGAAAAGGAAATTTTGAAAGTTCGTCGTGTTCGAATCAAAACAACCAGGGGGAGACAAATGAGAAAAATAATGAATGAAACACTGATGGCAGGTGTATTGGCATTGGTGGCGGGATCGCTGGTCGGGTGCGCGGGTGCGCCGCGTTCCGAATCGGTCGAGGCCAAGGCGAAAGAAGCTGCGGCGCAAGAAACACCGACTAGCAATCCTGGCGAACTTGCGGCTCGAGGTTTTGAAGCCTGGTCGGAAGGTGCTGGACTTTCGGCAGATCAAAAATCCAAGCTCTATGTCATTCACACCAGCACGGCTCGCGAGGCCTTCCGAATTCGTGACGAAATCACGAAAAACAAGTCGGCTCTTTATAAGGAACTCGCAAAAGGCGAGTACAACCCCAAGATGGTTGAGGTCTATAAAAACAAGATCATCTCGCTTGATCGCGAGCGAATCGACATTATGCTAAAGGCGTTGACGAAAGTGGAAGGCACGCTTGGCCGCGGCGTCGAAGCACAGAAGTACTACGAGTATCTCGACAAGATCGAAACGCAATATTTCAGAACTCACTAAAGAGAAAGCTGAGGGGTCATGAGGTTTTTCGCCATTCTCGCGATCAGTTTTTGGGTCATGGTCTCGCACGCACAAAAAGTCACGGAACCCGTGGACCTCAATGCACGGGATCCGAGGCTTCAAGAGGGCAAACTCTTTGTGGTTCGCTTGGTGCCGATGGGTAAAAGTCTGGATGTCGAAATCACGGGCCGGACGGCTGCAACCGTCAAGTTTGATGAGCTCGGCTTAGAGGCAAAGGCCTTCATCGGAGACCGCGTGATCGATCTCTCGCCGAAACGGGTTTCTCAAAAACCGCTGCGCTTTCGCTTTGAATCGATCGATCGCAAGGATTCCAGACTCGAGATGGAAGTAAAAACGCCGGATGGCCAAGAGAAGTTTGAATTCAAAGATCTGCGATAGCGGACTCTGAGACTTTTTTTGGACAATTTGGGCTCCAAAACAAAAAAGCCTGATCCATTCGGATCAGGCTTTTTTGTGAGGCCCAGCTTAGCGGCAAGAAGGAAGAAGAGAGAGCGCCTGCGCCTCGAGCTTGGCGAAATCGGCTTCCGTCAAGAGCTGTCCACTTAAGGCATTGGCCAGACTCATCGCATAGATCCCCGCTTCTGACATCACGTGGTTCTCGGAAAGTTCGGCGAGCGTTTTTTTGCCGAATTCGGTTTGCGCAAGCACGCGACGTTTGTATTCCAGCCCGTCGATTTCGATCCCGACGATCAAGCTATTGTTTTTGCCCCTCTGGCCGTAACCATCTTCCAGTGCAAATTCGGTCGGGTGATAGGGGATCGCCATACGTGGCTCAAAGAGTGCCACGATTTTGACTTTTGTTTTGGCAAGTTCCGCATCACTTAAAAAGAGATCACGAAACAGACTTTCCAGCGTCATCGACGCCTCGTCTTTTGTGAGTTTTCCTTCGCCTCGTTTTTGATCGAGCGCCGCAAGGCGTGCCATTCCCTCTTCCAGCTTCTCGCGGTGGATCAGAGGCACTTGTGCGGAATCCTCGGTCTCTTGGTCGAGCATTTGTGCGGAATATGTCTCAAGTGTCATTGGCAGCACCAGCTTTTCCGCCTGCTCGCCAAACCACGCGTTGTATTGGCTTAAGGTGAGAGCGAAGACAAAGTCACCTCGCTGAAGTTTTTTTGCCGAGTACTTGAGGTCCTCGGCGGAGATGACTCGGTGACCTTTGGCACTTGCCAGCTTGTGGAGCTCAGTCGCCTTTTCGTCGAGAATCATGGAGAGCTGTCCAGTGC
>CAKQVW010000311.1 GCA_934277865.1 uncultured Pseudobdellovibrionaceae bacterium
ACTTTGGATGGTGCTTGGCTTCGCAGCGCTCGCCCCTAGCCAGCTCGAAGGAGCCGCCATCGCCCTGGCGTTTTCCATTCTCTCGGCGCCTGGAGTCTACGGGTTTCGCTATGTGAAAGACCTCATCATGAGTCTCGGGTCGAGCTCACCAGCCCTGATCAGACTGGGACTTCGTTCGATGATCGTATTTGTATTAGCGCTCTCGGCGTTTCGTTTTTCGACCCTGATGATCTCCCAGTCGATGGCGCACTCACCTGACTCGACAAATTCTCAACAATCGCAGAAAAACTCTCCCCTCCTCTGCCACTAACCCTGACCGCAAAGTCTAGTTTGGCCCTCAAAAGACTTCTGAGCCGATTTCTTCAAATGCTAAGATTTCGTAAGCGGAGGCCTCGATGGTCATTTGCGATCACCCCACTTTCGTCGAGGTTAGGAATAGTCGATGTTTCATTGGTACAAGGCTCGTCAAAATCGTCTCAAAGTTCTTCGCGATGTAGATCTGTCCGCACCGCTCTTGAACAATTTGGAGATCGGGCTTGCGCAGAACGCGACTCAGATCATGGAGAGCGCGCGACTCCTGCACAACAGCTACCTACGCCGAAAGATCATCCAAGGATCGCCTGGTAGCATGCGCCTTTCGCTTTACACAGTCTTGCCATCGACGGCCCTCATCATCGCGAAAACCGGGCCACTGGTTGTCGGCACTATTCAGCTGCATCAGCGCACGGAAACAAATCTTCCCATCGAAGAAACGTTTGATCTGACTCCAATCGATAATGGACGGATCGTGGAGGCCGGCTCGCTTGCCTTACATGATCTTCGATCTAAAAATTTGGCTGAGGTGTATTTTCCTTTAATCGGCTATGTCCTGCAGCTATGCCGACGTATCATCAAGGCCGATAAGCTTGTCATAGCGGTGCAGCCGGGAACCGCGCTCTTTTATGAGTCGCTATTCGGCTTTAAACCAGTGCCAGGGACAAAGCCGAAAAAACATCGCTACGCCGCAAGCGCTGACGCCATCCCGATGTGGATCGATCTTCACGAATTCCCCAACTTCTTGAAAAAAACCTATCGCAAGATGCCACCCAAATGGAACGTCGAGGACTTCCTGACGGTGAATTCCGATGTGTTAAAGCTGTATCAGCTTCCGACAAGCCCCGAGCCAGGAATTCACCCGAAGCCGGCGATTGCGCTAGAGGAAATCTACGTCAACCGCACTCCACTTTTGGCGCAAGCACCCTACGAATGGCGAAAAAGCTTTGCTTCGCTCTATCCCGACACTGACGAGTACCGTTGGCTTTTTAAAATCGACATCGATATCGCGGGGCGATCGTCTCGGCGGTACAAGGTGGACGAAGAGGCACTGCTGACGGACTCGTTTGGCCTCACCAGACGTGGTCGCCTTGTCGATCTTTCCAGCGGCGGCATGCGCATTGTTCTGAACGAAAAAAACGTTCCCCCTTCGATCGACGAGGAAATTTTGGTCGAGCTCAAGCCCATGCAACGAGAACCGATTCGCATCAAAGGTGTGCTACGTCGCGCCGACCTCTCGGACTACAGCTTCGGCATTCGGCTCAAAGACCCACCTCAGGAATATCTTGAGTATGTCGAAGACATACGCGGAACCGCCCTTGGCAACACGTTGCTGACGAAAACGTCGGCCACACCGACCATCAAACCGTCTTCTAAGCTCGGATCACAGGCGGCGCAATCGACTGGATCATTTATGGGACGTAGCGACTGATTCCAAGGCTTGCAGGATTTTCTCGGACGTCACTCGCTTCACAGTCTGGATCGGAATCTGAACCATTCCGCGAATGTCGCGCTCGTTTAATAAACCACGAAGATTGTTTCTCAACCATTCCTGTCGGCGCTCATCGGCGCGCTTGAACGTCGCCTCAGCATCCCAGCATCCACTTGTCGTTGCTGAATCAAGCTCCATCCAAACACAACCGGCCGCCTTCATGGCGTCCGCGAGTTTCTCACACACCCAAGAGCCATCAAGTTGCTCGGACGTGAAGATCACACGATCCCAGACGCGTGTGACACCCGGCTGATGCACGGCCCGAAACGGTTTTGGCAACTTACTTTCGAAGTCTTCAATCAGCTGCTGCGAACCAGGGCCACCTGGCGCCACAAGCTCTTGCACGACCGCGTGTATCAAGCTTCGTGGCATCTGATACGGGGCTGACTTGGGCGAAACACGAAACCGTTCACCCAACGTGACAAGAGCAGCTCCACTCCAAAGCACCGTCACGACGATTTCCCACGGCTCTGGCTTCACCGTCTCAGCAAACACCTGCTCATAGTTCACACGAACAACGGCCGCTTTGGCCCCAGAGGCCAAGATGTGCGCACGGGTTGCGGCAAAGTCGAATACCTCACCGGTGAATCGCGAGTTTTGGGCAAAACCCACAAACAGAACTTCGCTTTTCCCTGGGTCAAAGCTACTGGCGGGTGACTGAAACTCCTCGGCCGAACAAAATCGTGTATCGAGACCGGCGGCGGAAAGCGCCGAGCCCAAGACTTCAAACGCCGGATCTTGGCCCTTTACAAAAAGGGCCTTGGTCTTCGCACCACCCATTTCGGCATTGCGATCGACCAGTACCTGCGAAACTTCAAAGAGTGCGGACTCAAGTGATGGAAGAATCCAAACCGAATGATTTGCGGCGAGAGTAGGAAGCTGCGACCTGATCAGGTCACAAGCTTGATACCACGCCACCGACAGATCATCGGCTACTTGGCTCATCAGATACCGGCGCCGTGACGTTCTTTTTCGTCAAGAACCGAAACGATTCCACCTTTAAGCTGCGAGCGATACGCGAGGTGCTTGATGTCGTATTGGAATTCCGACCCGTTCGCACCAGGAGTTTGCCACTCTGGCCCCATGCGGATCGCATCCACTGGGCAGGCCTCCTCACAGAAACCGCAGAAGACGCAACGGAGAATGTCGATCTCGTAGGAGATTGGATACTTCTCGACCGATGGATCGTCGTGCTCACTCGCCACGATCTTAATACAGTCCGCCGGACAGTTGGTCGCGCACAACATACAAGCCGTGCAACGAAGCGACCCGTCTTTTTTCACTGTGAGAACGTGGTTCCCCTTGAAACGAGGTGAGTACTCGTACTTTTCTTCGGGGTAGTTCACCGTCGGCATCTTCTCGCGCTTTTTAAGACCAAATGCCGCGAGGATGTTCTCCACTACGTTCAGAACAAGATTCCAGCCCGTGATACCGAGGCCAATAAAGATTCCTGGCAAAAACCAGTTTTTACTCGCCTCGGGACGCTTCACCTGTTCGATGACAATTGGACGCGCCACATTTTGTGTCGAAGATTGAGCCGCCATTACCAAACTCCTCGAGTCAGTGTGAACTCGTTGTAAATCCGACCTTGACCGACTTGCGGCTGTACAACACCCGCCTCGGCCTTCGCCTGCGAAAGCACATTTTCACCGCGCATCGCCTGCACAGCCTCCGTCAACGAAAGCGCACCTGGAACGATCGTCGTGACCGGCATGACGGAAGGGGGAGAGGCTACCACCGTCAACGGGACCGAGATCGCCAGCGCACACGGCGACGCCGCGACGAGCACGACGAGGGCGCGGGTGATCCACAGCTCCGGGTCGCCGAACAACGACCCGATCACCGCCACCAGGGCGGCGAGGATGAGCAC
>CAKQVW010000312.1 GCA_934277865.1 uncultured Pseudobdellovibrionaceae bacterium
GTCCAAATATGAAAAAGCTTGTTGTCTCTTGCAAAACAGCCGATCAAGTCTTTCAGGACTTTAAAACAGCGGCAAAAAAAGTGAAGGCTGGAAAAGCAACCGGTGAAACTCACTATGAAGTGAGCTTTGATACGAAAGCTGATTTCAACCGATTCGTGCGCAATATTCCAATCCTCTCCGCGATTATCGCTTTTAAGCCCCGCTCCGTGTACGAACTCGCAAAGCTTACAGAAAGCGATGTTTCTAATTTAAACAAAGTGATTCAGTTTTTTGAAGAAATTGGCGTCATTAAAATTAAGACCGCTAGTGTTGGTGGTCGAAAAGTGAAGCAACCTCATGTGGAGTATGATGAGGTTACTTTCCGATTGGCCGCCTGATATTTCTCTTCGAATTTTGCCGAACAAACGCCTCCGAAGTTCCAATCGCTTTTGCGGCATTCACAAAGGATCCATATCTCGAGGTCAGCCGACGGAGCTCATCGGACTTTAAAGCCTCCGGTTCCGCGACCTCATCGGCCTCAAACTCAAATAAAATTGACTTTGTGCCCCAAGGTGGTTCTTCTACTTCGGCGACTCGGGCACCAAATTTTCCCACTCACTCTCTCGCTCAATTGACCGCTGGTCTTATCGTTCTTCGAGAGCGGCCTCACGGATTTCGCGAATGCGACCATGAACGTAACTGTAAAAACCTTCGGGCGTGAATACCACCTCGGCAGGAACCGCTGGCGGCTGGTGGCGCCGATAAAACCTTCGAACCCAATCGACGGCGGTCTCCGTGTTTCGCTTGTCGGTTTTTACTTCTGTCGTGTTTTGGGCCATCCAAGAAACAAGGCTCATCACATCGCGGCCGACTTGCGATTGTGCCAAATCGTCCACGCTGTGCCGAAGCGTGATTTCGTACAACGTATCTGCATCGCCTAGGCGCGGACTTTTTGTCGCTTCAAAAAAGTAGTTCCGAATGAAATCATAGGGAAGATTGCCCGACACGCTATCCACAGCGTTCACCGTCTGTTCGGTCAGGCGAGCGGACATCGCCAGCAAGAGCTTTCGTGCTTCCGGCGTCAGACCTGGAGCGCGACTGACTTGATCGTGAAAGGCGAGAGTGAATTTGGCCTGATCGCGCATAAAACCGATCACGCTAGGAGGAAAAAACACCGTCGAAGCGTGATACGCCCAATCATGAACGGCAAGATGCCCCTCACGCGCAATCGGCAGCAGCGATCGATTGGCAAAGATCCTCAAGTACTGCGGCCCATCTAATACTTCACTGTTGGTCTCGAAAAATCGAACCGGCGTTTTCTCTAGACCCCTGTTCGCTAGCGCCACATCCACCGCATTCAGGCTGCGATTAAACGCCGCGACCGTCGGCACAGTGACCACGGATTCCGAAAGTTGCCGAAACCCCATACGCTGTGCCGCTGACGACCCCAAGATGAAGGCAAACCAACGTGGATCACCCTGAATGTCATTTTCGCTGATTCGCCACTGCGAAAACCAGCTTCGGCCCGTGCGATGAACCTCGATCAGCTCCTTCGGATGACTGCTGGACGCAACGGTTTTCACCGAAGATTCTTGGTTCAAAAAGTAGGTTTCTATGGAGGGTAAATCTTGAAACCTTGGGATCGTGAGTTTCGTCGAAACAAAGGCATCCTCACACCGAGTCTGGGCATCAGCACCTTGGGGCGAAAGCGCCAACCACGTCAGGAGCACAAGAGCCAGGGAGGCCCTCAAGCGGGATCGACTCTGTCGCGAACTTCGACACACTGACAAAATTGGGCCCTTCATTGAAAACACCCTGCTTCCAAACTCCTCAATAGGAGAGCGTCCACTAGAGCGTGCATTTTGCGTGTCACGACCTCTCCTGGACTTTCGCCTGACGAGCGAGCTTCGATAAAATGTGAACGTCGGCTCTTTACTATTTCAGGGAGGTCGGGCTTATGAAAAAGCTCACATTCGGTTTCGCCATTTCGCTACTCTCTATTCTCGCAATTGGCATTATTTCTTCCGAAGCTGAAGCCTGCTTGGAAAAACCCAAGTCGCTGAAACTCTCTGAAACAACGTTCGAAAGTGGCGCCGAGATCAGCTATGGGGTCAATTGCCGCGTCGCCGTCACAGTGAAGACAGATGCCGATGTGAGTTACGTGCTCAGTCAGGGATACGGAGAGGGCAAAGTCGACAAACTCTGCCTGACCATCACCAAAGGCAAGGACTACGAAAACCGAAAAGAATATTGCGGCGAAGAACTGGAACGTGCAACTCCACCCTTCCACATTTGGAATTTCAAATCGAAGACTTGGCAAAAAGCTGGAAGGTTCTCGCCATGCAAAACGAGGCAACACAAGTCGGTGGCGGCGCACTCACTTCCGCCGCCTGTACAAGAGGCCTAGGCGGCATGAAGGACTCTGGCCAAGCTTTGGATTTGCGTGGAAAACAGATTTCCACGGCAGGCGCGGGATGCGCGGCTGGTCTGGTTGCGTCGGAGTACGGCGCCGGCAACAGCGCCGCACCGGCACGGCGTCCGACGTTTCAAATGGATGGCACCTCACGCTAGAGTCACTCTCAGCGAAAGGCGATGACACAGCCGAAGGCCATTTGACCGTGCTCGGTGACCTTGATACGACGACCAAAACAGAGAGATTGCGAAGGAGTCCGCATGAGCAAATTCAAGGTGCCAGTTGAAGAGTTCACTACACCCAATCCCATTACCGCTACGACTCACTCGAAGGTAGAAGAACTCGCGCGTGTGATGAAGGATCATGGCATTCGTCACCTTCCCATTCTCGATGGCAGCCGGCTTGTCGGTATCGTCAGCGAACGTGATCTCAAGGTTATCGCCGGGCTTAAGGCTCTTGAGCGCGTACAATTGACAGCCGCAGACATCATGTCGACCGACCCGGTCACCGTTGATGCCGCGACTCCACTCGACGAGGTCGCGTTTGAGATGGCCGAAAAGAAAATCGGCAGTGTCTTGGTTTCAGATGGCGACGAGTTCCTGGGAATCTTCACACTCACGGACGCACTCAACGCGCTCATCGAAACCGTGCGAGAGTACGACCAGAAATAGTCCGCTCTCCAACGAGATCCCGCGTGAGCCGGGCGTGCACCGGTGGACGGTCCATGCCTTCTTGCGTCGCCTCAGAAATCTCGAGAACTAGCTCGCCCGATTCAGGGCTTTCTGGATAGATGAGAGAATCATATTCCAGTCAAATGGCTTTCCAAAAATCTCAAGGACACCGATGGCCTTCATCTCGTCCTTCGAATGCTGCGAAAATCCCGAACAGAGAAACAACAGCGGCTTTGGATGAATCTCCTTGTCGATGTTCTTCATCAGAGAAATTCCATCGCCACCTGGCATGCGCACATCCGACAGCACGACATGCACAGTCTCTCGACGCAAAACCTCCATCGCCTCGACCCCCTGCCGAGCCTCAAAAACGACGGCGCCGACCGAACGGAATTCATCTACGAAGATCTCGCGAAGTTCGTCTTCGTCGTCGACGACAAGAACGTGAATGCCCTTCAACTGATTCATGATGCCCTTTCAGATGTGTCAATTGGGAGCGTCGCCGTCTCTCCCTTCACTTCATACAACGGCAGTTCAAAGACAAATGTCGTGTGCGACGCCGTGCTGTCG
Source organism: uncultured Pseudobdellovibrionaceae bacterium (assembly GCA_934277865.1). Classification (GTDB taxonomy): domain Bacteria; phylum Bdellovibrionota; class Bdellovibrionia; order Bdellovibrionales; family JAMPXM01. The sequence continues at coordinate 3,634 of CAKQVW010000312.1, forward strand.
TAAACCAATCGTCCGCCGTGATCTTCGG
>CAKQVW010000313.1 GCA_934277865.1 uncultured Pseudobdellovibrionaceae bacterium
GCTGGGATTTGATTGGATCCCTTTTTTATTGGACTTTGACGCCCAGTGTTCCACCATCAATCGAGAAGAGCCCGACCTTCTTGGCGGCTTCATCAAGCGTCGCTCCGCGACCTTGTTCGATCTCGACGGTTCGAAGGTGCTGGATGATTTCTTCTGGTGAATATCTCTTTCTCGGCATGTCTCGGACTCCTTTTTTCAGGTCCAGACTAACACATCAGCTGGACCGGTTTGAGCCGGCCAGGTCAGTTCTGATGGCTTTCTCTGGAAACGGCTAGGGCATGGTCACCATACCCCTGTTTGTAAATTTCTACCGGATGCCATCGGTTTTGTTCGCTGGGCTCCGACTTCGCTTGGCCCTGGTCTAGGATTGGCGACTCATGCCTCCATGGACAAACGGGATAGATTCCACGGCAGAAGCATCCTGGAGGAGGATCATCTCCATACTCGCAGGACTTTGCTTCTGAACTTCCCGACCAAAGCAAAATGCCAATGAGAACTAGGACTACATTTTTCATATCGTGCTCCTTTTCCAAATAACGGTTTTTACTTCGAGCGAGACTGCGTCGTAATATGGCGGCACGGTCTCGCATTTCATTGGTCTATAATGCACGAACCTCACAAGGTCCCTCTAAGAAGCAGCAGGGATTCCTCCAAAAGAAGGATAACCTTGGATAGATCTTTCTTAATCGGCGACGCGGTTCCAGTGAAGTCTGTCACGGCAACCCCGAAAACCTGAGCTAAAGGCCTAAGAACCTCTCCGGGTACTTTTCGGCCATACTCCCAGTCGCGGTAGGTTGACGTCGGAACGCCGAGTTGCTTTGCCGTCTCTTTCATGGTTAAGCCTTTTTTGATTCTGAGCTGCCGAATCCGCTCCGATATTTTCATATGGCTGTCCTGCCGCAGTCCGGAGCGAGATGAGCTGCGCGCCACCCAGAAGGCTGCTTTAAAATGGCGCGCCCGACGGCCGCAAAATCGATTTTTCTTTCTGTTATGAATTGGTCGATCACTGCGCCTGATTCAATCCCGCCAACTCCGATAACAGGAAGAGCCACGGCCTTTTTCAGCAGGGCCGCATCAGCGACCAAGTAACCCTCACCTTGTCTTCCTCCAGGACGCTGCCATCCGCCGATCCCTGAGGAGACATGAATGATATCGACACTCTCGGCTTCCAAGAGTTTCAGAGTTTGTGCCATGTCATTGATCGTAAGACCGCCTGGGGCGTGATCTTGGCCAGGAACTCTGACCGAGATTAAGCTTGTTGGAAGCCGGCTGCGAATCCCGCGAACGATCTCGACGAGCAGTCGGCTGCGACTTTTAACTGATCCGCCGTACTCGTCCGTTCTCTGATTCGTGAGCGGAGATAGCCACTGATTGAGCCCATATCCGTGAGCCGCGTGCAGCTCAACAAAATCAAAGCCTGCCGAAATTGCCCTTACGGCCGCGTCTTCAAACCATTTTTTCCAGGCCTCAATGTCACAGGTCTGCATCTCTCGAGGTGTACCTGGTTCCCAGCTCCGAACGGGCACGCGTACCGCGCTCGGCGCCATAAGCTCGCTTTTGCTAATGGATGTGAGCGTTTTCCCGCCAGCGTGTACGAGTTGGATGCCTGCCAGTGCGCCCGAGGAATGTATGACTTTCGCTATTTTAGCTAGACCTTCGATACTGCCGTTATCGTGAACTCCGAGTTGGTTGGGTTCACTTTTCCCCGACGGATGGACATAGCTGTATTCAGCGAAAACAATCCCAGCACCAGACAAAGAAAGACACTCATAATGCGCAACTGTCTTTTCAGTGACATAGCCAAGGGAGTCGGCCGTTTGCGATGCCATAGGCGGCACCACAATTCTGTTTTTTGCCTCAACTCCGTTGTTAAAACGGTACTTCGAATATCTTTCGAATTTCATGATTCTTCTCCGATCCGGAGAAGGTCATAAACCAAAAGATTAACTTGAAAAAGAAATGAAATAGAAACGATAATTTCCTTTATGGAAATGTTCGAACTTCGCTACTTTCTCGCGGTCGCTCAAGTCGAAAACGTGAATCGGGCGGCTGAAATCATTCATATCTCGCCAGGCTCCCTCAGTAAGGCTATTGCTCGCCTAGAAGAAGAGTTGCGAACGCCGCTTTTCTTCAAATCAGGGCGTGGGATCCGATTGACTCCTGAAGGCCGAGTACTGAAGCAAAGGGCCGCAAAAATCTTACAGATGGAAGAGGATGTCCGCCTGGAATTGGCCGGCCAGGAAGCTGGTACCATAAATCTGTTTATATCCTCGGAGGAGATCCTTCATACTTCATTCGGGATTCAGATCGTCAGAAAAGCAGAGACACTTTTTTTTCAAACAAAAACTCAATTTCTGATTCGAACTGATCGCCAGGTGATTCAACAGGTCGAGGACGGCGAAGCGCAGCTCGGACTCATTACGACTGATCCACCGACCCATCTCGCTGCTAAAGCTTTAGCAAGAGTCGAGTTCAAAACAACTGCTTCAAAAAAGCACCCGCTCGTGAAGAAGTATGGAGGCAAGGCGATTCCTGTAAGTGAGGTATTGGAGCATGCGTTTGTCGCTCCCGACTCGGCGATATTGGGCCGAATCGCTAAGGCTGACACGATAGATGGCTGGCGAGATGATAAGTTCCCAAGGAAAATTAAGTATAAGGTTTCTGGGCTGAAGTTAATGGAAAAACTCATCCACGATGGTATGGCGCTCGCGTACCTTCCGGACTATTACTTAGAAGAATCAGATCTTGTTCCCTTAAAGGTGACGGGCTGCCCGTATTCTTGCCATCAAACGGTACGTCTCATTGCGAAGGACCCGTCTTCGCTTGGTTGGCTTGAAAAACTCTGGGGGCAGATTTAGATGTTCAAAATGGAAGCGATCTGAAGCGTGGCACCACCGTCCAAATGGTGAAAGAGTCAGGAGGGCGATCTTTGAGGATCGATTGCCATCCGAATCAAGTCCAAAAGTCTGATTTCGAGCGTAACCTAGGACGTCGACAGACATTCGGTTTTGATCTCCGGCAAATTAGCTATCAAAGTAAAATCAAGGTAGGCGTTCTAACTGATAGGTTTTCTTCTGAGGGCCGTTGGGGCTCGCGGGGAAGATCAATAGGCTGTTTGTTTTTTGTAGCGGCGGAAGTGTAGGGGCTTTTAAAGAGATCAGCTTAAGGCGCTCGCGGGAAGCGCCGATCCGCCACAATCAAGGGGTTCTGAGGCTTCAAATGTTTGGACCGAACAGCTGTTGCTTCTTGCAATCAACAAAGTAAGTAGCGCGAGCTGTCTTTGCTAAAAGTAGGCTGTCGTTTCCGCCTCTCCATAAAGCACTAAATTGCGAGCCTTCCTTATAAAAGAATTTAACTGGCAGTTGCGCTGGAAGCACTTCGCCAACTTTCTGTGTGCAAAGTTCGGCGCCGGCCCCTTGCTTTCGGGCCTCATCACAAACCATCGCAGGATGGTCCGAGCTTTCAACTACCTTATCGAACTCTATAAGTGTCACACCTTTAGTCGACACAGACCATCCGGAGGAACGAGATCCAACGAGAACGGTTCGATAAATGTAAAGTGCGTTCGTCTTGCCAGTGTTTGATTTAAGAATGTCAAAATGAAGAGTCTCGTTCGAGTCAGCGAATGTCTTTGCTGAACAGGCAATGACTCTG
>CAKQVW010000314.1 GCA_934277865.1 uncultured Pseudobdellovibrionaceae bacterium
GCATTAGAAGCGCTCGCGCGAAAAAGCGGTATAGGAAGAATTCGAGCGTGCCCCTGCACGCTCGACAGCTTTAGAAGCGCTCGCGCGAAAAAGCGGTATATTTAGATCCCGCCGACGTTGGTCAGGTACGATCGTCCGCCAAGATCCGCTTCGATGCGGCTTAAGACTTGGTCCCAGGCTTTATCGGTCGCTTGGTCGTCGAGAATCTCTTCGAGGAACCCGTGCAGCATCGCCGCGCCGGTGTCGAAGTAGCTGGAGAGTCCGTTGGTGACGACATCGATGCGGGCGCGGGTTTTTTCGGCGCGGAAGGGTGCCAGATAATAGCTGTAGCTTGAGCAGCTCTCAAAAAAGAAGATCTGGCGCTTGTTGGTTTGGAACTTAAACCCACCGGCTTTTTCTTCAAGTGACGGAATGTCTAAGTTGCCGCCGAGGCCCGAGTGGCCTGCGTAAAAGATGACGTCGGCGTTTTCGACCGCTTCTTTGAAGTACTCGGCAAAGAGCTTCGAGCGCGCGCTGATCGAGGTTTCCACGAGGAAGCTTCGAACCTCCACTTCGACCTCTTTGCCGCCTGGTTGTTCCAGCGTTTTTGTCCAGAGGTTCAGGGGACGCGAGCGCTGAGTTTGGACCTTGGTGAGTTGATAGCCTTGTCTGCCCATCCACGTGTTGAATTCGTTGAAGTTGATGCGGCCATCGTCGCGAGGATTCGAGTTCGAACTTTCGAAGCCATGAACGACGTCGATGCGAAAGACTTTGCCGTTGCCATTGGCGCCGCGCAGGAGATCCAGACGGAGGTTCATGTCGAGCTTTCGTTTTACGGCCTCGCCAAGCTGGAATTTGAATGTGTCTGCAAGCGGAGCTTTTGCGAATTTTTCGCAACCCCGGCGGTAGGGATCGTAGAAGTACCAGAAATCTTCAAATGAATCGTAGTGGGAGTCGGTGCACTTTTTGTCGTAGAAATTTTCGAGATCCACGGGCAAGGGGAGGTCAATCTCGCCCTGTTGATCCAGCGCTTTGGCGACTTCTGTGTGCAGCAGGATTTTTCCCTTCGCACGATAACTGACGAGGTAGGTGCCATCGGCTTGTCGCACGGATTGAAATCGTGAGAACTCAATCGGAAGTTGCGGAGCTCCAATGCCACCGACGTAGTCGGCGTCGAGTCCAAACTGACGGATAAGTTTTGGAGAGTGCATGACGCCGAAGATGTGACTGAATTGTGAGTCGGCTTCCTCTTCCCAAGAAGCTTGGTCGTTTGACTGAGAAATGAAGTGCGCATCGAGGGTGAACTTTCGTTCTTCCGAAGTGGGCCCGTAGACCTGAGCCTGGGCCGTGGGGCCAAAAATCGAAGTCGAGAGCAGTGTCAGAATCGTGGCCACTTGAAGCGAAAAACGTGACATCGGAAAGTCCCCCCCTCGCTGTAAGAGATGGCTGGTTGCCTTGTTATATGGCAGCCCATTGATACTTTCGGGGGGTGAAAAAGAAAAGCGGGAAGAATTCCTTCCCGCTTTGGCAGATGCTTGGCTTGAAATGCCGTGGAATTATTTCGAGATCATATCGGGCGCGTGCCCCGCAGATTCGCCAGCGCTGTTTTTAGCGTGCGCGACCGGACCTGCGTGGGATTCCGCAACAAAAATGCGTTTCATTTGACCCAAGCTCCACTCGCGGAACCGGTCGATGAAGGCATATGCCGCCGGGATCACGATCAGCGTGAGCAGGGTGGAGGAAATTAGGCCCCCGATAATCGCCCAGCCCATCGATGTCCGCTGCTTGGACGCTTCGTTGAGTCCAATGGCCAGAGGAATCATTCCCGCAATCAGAGCCATGGTGGTCATCAAGATGGGGCGCAGACGCGCGCGACCCGCGGTGACCATGGCCGTGGTGCGATCCATCCCGCTTTGAACCAATTGATTGGCGTAGTCGACCAGGAGAATCGAGTTTTTACACGCGATCCCGATGAGCATGATCATCCCGATCATCGAGAACAGGTTCATGCTCTCGTTTCCGAGGAACAGACCAACAAACGCTCCTGCAATCGCCAGCGGCATCGCCAGCATGATGGTAAACGGTGTGATGAACGACTCGTAAAGCGAAGCAAGGACGAGGAAGATAAAGATCACGCCAGCGCCCATCGCAAACGCCATCGATTCTCCAAGTTCCTTGAAGTTCTCAGCCTGACCGATGAACGAGAACTTCACGTCTTTCGGAAGTTTGATTTCCTCGTTCATGATCTTTGTGACGTCGCCAAGGATCTGAGCCATGCCCATGCCCGGAGCGAGATCGGCCGAAATCTGTACGTACTTCATGCGGTCCATGCGCGTGATACTTGAAGGTCCAGTGGCGTCGACCGGCTGGGCGACGTTGGAGAGTTTCACGAGCGAGTTGTTCAAGTTGGGAACATAGATTGTGTTGAAGGCCGACTTGATGTCGCGTTGGTTCTCCTGCATGCGAACACGGATGTCGTATTCGATTCCGGACTCACGGTACTTGGCAGCAACCAATCCCTCAACCTGAGCGCGAAGTTCTGAACCGATGGCCGTCGTCGAGACACCCAGCATCTGCGCACGAGCACGATCCGGCACGACCTGGAATTCTGGTTTTCCAGTTCGGAAGTTGATGTCCGTGTCGAGCAGGCCTTTGTACTTTTTCAGTCTTTCCAGCGCGGCTAGACCTTGAGTTTCAAGCAGCTGTTGGTCGGTTCCTTGGATGATCATCGTAAACGGTCGCATACCGCCGCCTACAGGATCGTAGTCTTTCACTTTTGGGTTTGCATGAGCATACTGCAGCAGTTGCTCACGTAGATGTTCTTTGAATTTACTTGTGTTCATTTTGCGTTCGCGGCTGGGGACCAGCTGAACATAAAAGTCGGCGTAGTTGGCGTCGCCTTCGCGCGAGCCGACAGTCGTTGCAGTGATGCGAACTTCTTTGTTCTCGCGGATGGTCTTATCGACCGTCATGGCGAGTTCGTTCATCGAATCGAGGCTCGTGCCCGGCGGCAAATCGATGCCGACGGTGAATTCGCCCGAGTCTTGAGTTGGGAGGAAGGTCGCCGGAACATACTTGGCCAAGGCCATGCAACCAATGAACACCACGATCGAAGCGGAGATGGACTTCAGTGGGTTGGCGATGACTTTACGAACGAAGTTTTCGTACTTCACTTCCAACCAGTCTTGGAAGTTCGAGAACGCCGCGAGCACCTTGCCGATTGTGCGATCGTAGATTGAAGTTCCTGTTCCAGGTTTGTGGTGCGCCGGTCCCGCCAGGTAGGCCGACATCATCGGCGCCATGGTGAGGGCGTCAAAAAGCGAAATTGCCATCGCGTAACAGACGGTGAGACCGAACTGTTTAAAGAACTGACCGACGACGCCGCTTAAGAAACCAAGCGGACCGAACACGGCGATCACGGCCAGTGTCGTTCCGATGACAGCCAGTCGAACTTCCGCCGTTCCTTCGATTGCGGCTTGCATGGCAGATTTGCCCATCTCCATGTGACGGAAGATATTCTCGCGAACGACGATCGCATCGTCGATCAGCAGTCCGACCGAAAGCGAGAGCGCAAGCAGAGTCATGATGTTGATGGTGAAGCCCGAAATTGCCATCAGGATGAAGGCCCCGATAAGGGAGTTCGGAAGAGCCATGCC
>CAKQVW010000315.1 GCA_934277865.1 uncultured Pseudobdellovibrionaceae bacterium
TGATGACGACACCCAAAACGGCGGCGACGATCCCCAGACCCGGGAGCGCTTCCCCGACCTGGCCAAGTGCGTGCGAGGCCATGTGTTCCTCGGTGTGAGCGGCCTTGATGTCGCCTGTCAAAAGATCTTCTACGTCATACTGGGAGAGATCCGCTGAGAGCGTGATCTTCATCGTGTCGCAGAGAAAATCTACCGCGTGATGGTTTTTTAAGAACGACGGATATTGTTTGAAGATCTCCGACTTCTCGGGCTCCTCGATGTGGCGCTCTACAGCTTGCGGACCATCTTTGCGGAAGATTTGGAACAATTGGAAAAGCAACTGCAGCAGTTCCAGGTATTCCGCCTTCGAAGGCCCTTTGCCGATCATGGCGTGAATGGCTTTTTGCACCGTCAGTTTCATGATCGGAATCGGATTGGCCGTGATGAATCCGCCGAGTGCGGCACCACCGATAATCAAAAGCTCGGTTGGCTGCCAGACGACTCGCATATTACCGCCGTGGAGAATGTATCCTCCGAAAACGCAGACTAAAACGACGATTGCGCCTACAAAACCCATGAGTTCACCTCAGTCTCTTTTTCGGACTAAGAGGGCCTCGGATTGACTAGGACGCCTGTTTTTAAGACTTCAGTCGAGACCGCATCCAAGAGTTCATGACTTGCGTCTCGACGAAAATCCGAGGAGAACAGATTCGTTATGGATTCTCGCACCCAACCAAGCCCCGCCCAAAGTTCAGGTTCAGTAAATCGTCAGAACCTGTCGGCAGCGCCTCAAGTTCTCTTTCTTCATGGACTCAACACCTTCGGCGACGACCTTCTTCACATCGGCCCTCGGTCGTACGGAAGAATGGATCGTGAGCTCAAACAGGAGCTCGCTCGATGTGGCGTCACAATTCACTCGGTCGATGGTGTCGGATGTGGTTCACCCGAAGAGCAGGCAGACCTTGTCTGCGATTGGCTTAGAAAAAAACTTGGAAGCGAAGAACTCGCTCGCAAGCGACCGCTGGTGATTCTTGGCAATAGTCTCGGCGGACTTGTCGCACGCGTGGTGGCACATCGTCTCAGCGCTCCAAGATCTGGTTCGGATCTAGCAGATCTAGCACCTTGGACGATCCCGCTCGTGGTGACTTGGGGCACTCCGCATCGCGGAACCGTTGCTGCCGGAATCACTCGTGAGCTGGCAAGTCGCCACCCCCAGCTTTTCCAAACAGTTCGCCGTTTGGCGACGACAATTCGCTACGATCTCGACGAACGAGATCAGACCTTCCGGCACTACACGCCACAAGCCATGGATGTTTTTAACTTGAAATATCCGCCGTTAACCGGCGTTGTCCGCGAGGTCAGCCTTCTCTGCCGCGTGCCAATGCGCGACGTTGCACCTTGTTTCTGGCTTCTCTATCCCCGCCTTCATGGTCGCAACTATATTAATATGCTCAAAGACTATGTGTCTCAGAGTGAGACTCATGCACCGAGTGATGGATTTATACCGGTCGGAAGCCAAGCTTGGGGAGAGACCCGCGGCGATTTTCGCCTCGATCACTTCGTACAAATGGGATTCGCCGAATTGCTTCCGCAAAAAGCGCAGCGTGAGTTCGCCAGATCGGAATTTCGTAACCTCGTCAAAACTCTCGTCGATCTAATCGAGGAAACCACACGCCGAAGCGGAATCTGACACAAATTTCCGCCAGTTAGTGAAATCTGTCGATATCTGTGACAGGACTTTCACCTACCCGTGGAGAGAAATTCCATGGAATTTCTCTCGTTTGCACCACGTTGAGACGTGTATTATTTAGGTCTCGGCGCTTCATACCGAAAGGTTCCTGGTAGAGGTCAACATGATACAATGCAGACAGACAGAAGCCGGATACTTTTCTCGATCACTCTTTTTCGCCGTGGCATCAGCACTGGTCTTGATGTTTTCGTCGAGCCTCTCGCTTGCCGAGTCGTCAGACAAAGCCGCCGAAAAAGTCTCGGAGAATCCCCTCTCAGCGAACGCTCGTCTCGAGGTTTCAGCTGATCCAAAGGTTGCAACCGTTATCGTCGATCTCAAACTCGAGGAACCTTACAAGGCCTACCTCGAGCGTTTCAAGCTAGTGGTCGAAGAACCGACGGACGTCAAAGTTGAGCCGTTTCAACTGACACCCATTGTGCAATTCATGGATACCTTCTCGAAGAAGATGAAGGACGGTATCAAGAAAAATGCAACGATGACGGCGAAAGTCGTGATGCCTAACGCTGAGTCGGCAAAGAGCTTGAAGCTCAAGCTGACCTATCAAGCTTGTACGACTGAACACTGCCTATTCCCAAAACATATCGTGCTGGCACCAACTATCGCCACGCAGAACAAAGCCAACAGCGTGGCTGCACAAGAGGCTGATACACGTGCGCCCGCTTCCACAGCCGGCACCGACTCGGCCGATGGCGGCGGATCGTCTGAGTTCGAAAAAGCCATGAGCAAGGGGCTGATCTCGGCGGTCCTCTTTATGTTTGTTGCCGGTTTTCTTACCTCGCTCACACCTTGTATTTATCCGATGATTCCAATCACGCTCGCGATTTTAGGCGCAAGTGAACGCCGCGGAGGTAGTCGATCTGACGCCAGCATGAAACATTCGAAACTGAGAAGTTTCCTGCTCTCCGTGTTTTACGTGCTGGGGATCGCGGTGACGTATTCGATTCTTGGAGTGACAGCGGCTTCGACCGGTGCACTCTTTGGATCGGCACTCTCGAATGTTTATGTCGTGACCGGCCTTGCGCTACTTTTCGTCACGATGGGTCTTTCGATGTACGGCCTGTTTGAAATCCAAGCCCCCGCCTTCATTCGCGATCGTGTGGGCCAAGGTCAGTCGGAAACAGGCTACTTCAGTTCGTTCGGAATGGGTCTCGCGGCCGGCGTCGTTGCGAGCCCTTGCATCGGTCCGGTTCTGGTTAGTGTTCTGGCATACATTGCTCAAACTCAAGACAAGATGTTGGGACTGATTCTTCTGTTCAGTTTCGCAATGGGCATGGGCCTTCTCTTCATCGCACTTGGAACCTCGAGTTCGCTCTTGCAGAAGGTTCCAAAGGCCGGCGCCTGGATGGACGGAGTGAAGTTCCTCTTCGGTACCACGATGGTTGCAATGGCTATTTACTATGTCGCACCTGTCTACCCTGACTGGGCTGTTCGCGCGCTCATCGGTTTAGCGCTTGTTTTGATCGCCAGTGCCTACGGAGCCTTCGCTCCGGCTGCGACAGGAGCGGCACAGGTCAAAAAAGGAGCCACCGTTGCTGCTTTCTGTATCGGGATCGCAATGATGATGATCTCCACGCTGGAAAAATCGGGCGTGCAACTGGCCGCACCAGGTGGTGCTGTCGCTGGAAACGCGTCGAAAGTCGCAAAACTCGATTGGCAGAAGTACTCAGACGAAGCCCTGGCGGCCGCGATCGCCGAAAAGAAACCGGTGCTCGTGGACTTCTGGGCCGACTGGTGTGGCGCTTGCCATGAACTAGAAGAAAAAACTTTCCCAGATGCTCGCATTCAAGATCTGTCGAAAGAGTTTGTACTTTTCAAAATTGATGCGACAAACGATTCGCCTGAGATCGATCGCCTGAAGAAAAAATATCGAGTCATGGGTCTTCCCACGATGGTCTCTGT
>CAKQVW010000316.1 GCA_934277865.1 uncultured Pseudobdellovibrionaceae bacterium
AAGCTTTCCGCTTTGGTGGCGGGGACCTCACTCGAGATCGCGCGCCAGTTGGAAGAAGAACTGGGGCGGGCCTCGGTGGTGGCGCCAGAGGCGTTGCCACGAGACGTGGTTGGGATGAATTCCACCGTGAAGTACGAGGAAGTGGGCTCTGGAAAGCAGGTCACTGTGACTCTGGTTTATCCGCATGACGCCAATCTAGAAGAGAACAAGGTTTCTGTGCTGGCACCGGTCGGCGCGGCGCTAATTGGACTTCGCACAGGGCAGGAAATTCGCTGGGCGTTTCCAGGTGGAAAAGAAAGGCGTCTCAAGGTGCTTGAAGTTTCTCACTGAGCAAAGCGAAGTTGAGAGGGAATTCCCTCTCAACTTCGCCAGACCGAGGGAATCGACTAGGGACGTGGATCACTGTCGATTTTCACTAAAGAAAATCCGGAGAAGAATTTCTTTGAATCCGTATCGGCCAACACGTTTCCTCCAAGTTGGCCCGCTAGGCGAATCGGACCATCGGCTACGGCCAGGGCGGCCGCTGTGTTGGACGGACCAAAGCCGTCCACGAACTTTCCGCCGAATCGCCAGTTGGTGAGCACCGGCACAAACTCCACTTCGCTATTGGCGTTGATTCGATTGCTGCCAGCGACAATATCAAAACCCAGCTCCGCGAACGTGCGATTGTGCGATCGTCCATAGCACGAGAGATTGTACATCACGCGGAGTTTTCGTTTGAGCACGCTGCGATCATTGGCAGTCATGCCAGCCGGAACGATGGCCCGTTCGATGGCCGCCATGTTGTGAGCCCCATCGGCAAAGTGCAAAACGCCAGGGCTGCCATGCACCGAGAGAATGGTGTCGATCGTCGCCACGTTGGCGTTTCGCGCCAGGGAGCGAAGCAGGCTTCCCATGGCCGCCGGTGTGGCGCGGTTGTTTTTTAAATAGTGGATGGCGGCATATTCACCTCCCAAGATTCCTTGAGTCGTTGTCTCGGTGAGGCGTTCGAGCGTCTGATAGAGTCCACGCAATTCGGGCGCAGCTCCGGAATCCAGTTCGCTCACCACAACCAAGACACGTCGTGCTTTTGAAACAGCTGCCTGTGCTTGTTCGGCCGAGGACATCGCTGCCAAGCATGCCAGAAGTCCAATCATCATCTTTTTCATTTTGTATCTCCCATTTTTTTTGGCCTTCGCCGTGATTGGCGTCGCGCCGTGATGAAATTGTTTTCGCCGGAATCTCGCAAAAACCGAACGAACTCTAGCTGACAAAAAATGATGCAATTTGATGCAAATTATGGGAATGCTGAGAGCGGTGAGCCTACGCGAGCAGTTTTTAAAAGGTGAATACGGCGAACTTGTGCAGTTGCACGATAAGTCGCGTGCGGCGGTGAGAGCTCGCGACCTGCCCTGGGTGGCGGCCAGCCTGGCGTTGATGGGTCGAATCGACGAGGCCTTGGCCCTTGAGAAGGTGACACGCCCTCTAGGTAAAGAACCAATCGCGCGGTTTTACATCATCGTGGCGCTCATCCGATCGTCCGAGTACGAACTTGCTCATGCCGAGCTCTCTAGTTTTTTGTCGGAGTCGAGATCAAGTGCGTCGGAGACCGCTCGAGGCTCGAGGTTCTACGTTTTTCAAGCCCTTGGGTTTCGCGCGTTTTTTGAAGGCCACTACAAAAAATCCCTGTTCTGGGCGAATCGAGCGTGGGCGTTGGCGATTCGCTCGGGCGGATTGCACGAACGGATTTTGAGTTCGGATTTACGTGGGCACTGTCTGGTGCAAATGGGTGAGGTTGAGACCGGACTCGAGAGTCTTGAGAGCGCATTGGAGATCGCCAAGCGGTTTGGCAATAAGTCGCATATGCAGGCCTTGCGTGCCGCTTTGGCGATTGCGGAGGCCCAGCATGGGTATCGCTCAAAAGAAGAACTCCGCGATCTGCTTGCGGATTCACTTTTGGGTGATAGCTACACAAGCGCCAATGTTTTCATCGAGCTCGTTCGTCAAGAAAACCTGATGGGGCGCTATCGTCAGGCTTTGAAAATCGTCGCCGAGACGAGGCCTCTCATTAAACGGATTCGGCACAAGCGGCAGATGGCTTCGCTTGCGGTTCGCGAGGCGTATAGTCATTTCCGTCTCGGCGACTCGAAACGCGCGCTAGAAATTCTTGCGGCGGCTGAGAAAAGACTCGAGTCGCGTGATCGTGCCATCTTGGTTGAGGTAAAGGGCCTTCAGTATCAGGTCCAGATGGCCGCTTCTCCCCGGCGGACAAAGGCCCTGTTGCAGTTATTCGCGGAAGTAAAAAAACTGGCGCATGAGGTTCGAAACCATCGATCACTTTCCTATTTGAAGCGGTGGGAATCTTCTAGCATGGCGCCGCCGGCTCGAACTCCCATCGATCGCTGGATCCATGGAGTGACCGACTATCATGTTCGTCGAGAACTGCTGGATCGCGGGTACCTGGACTTTTTCTCTAGCCAGTTTGGGCGTTCCGAGAGCGACGCGATTCTTTTGTCGCTGGTCGCGGGCAAGGTGCTTTACCGGGTTCACGCGGAGCTTTTTGTGGGGGAAGATAAATTCTCAAACAACCTGCGGCGTGGACTTTTTATTTTAGCAAGAGCACGGTGCACCAAAGAAGAGCTTCTGCAACTGGTGTGGGGGTATCAATACGAAGCCTCTCGCCACGACACTCTTCTTTACACTTTCATTCGTCGGCTGCGAGTGGCATTGGGGCCACTCAAGTCAGCTCTTGGCTATTCATCCACGGATGGCACGTATGGCTTCCTGAGGCCGGTGGTGGTCCAAGTCATGGAATTCGAAGGACACGAAGGTTTCAACGCCGAGGAATTGGCCGGGGGGGAGAAACAAATCTCTCCTCAAAATGTCTCCAAAAAGTTGATCGAGGACCTGAAAAGTTGGAACCCGCGACAGCTGGAAGTGATGGCAAAATTGAGGGCGGCCAATCGCGAATCGCGCTCGCTCACCGGGCGGATTGTAAGACCGAAACAGTTGATTGAAACCTATGGGGTCTCGCGGATCACGGCGGGACGCGATTTAGCCGAGCTTGCGGAAAAAGGCCTCTTGATTCGAATCGGCTCTGGTCGTGGAACTGGGTACATGTTAAACACCTAGGGCTTAGAACGCCGAGATGGGAGTTTGATCAATGAACCATGGACTCGTTGTTTTTCGAAATGTTCGACTTCTGCTGGTCGCCTTTTCTTTTGTTGTGATGGGATTCGGCAGCGCGGCCGTCATGGCTCAGGAGCAGGCGACGCGCCTGACATTTCCTGCCACGTACAAGATCCCGGTTAAACAAGCCCATCTGGCAGATGTGTCGGAGTTTGAACTGGCGGACTACTCAATCAACATCGCTCATGAATCAGACGGGCAGGCCGACATGGCGTACACGCTTCCGGAAACTCTTTTGGGCTACAAACACAGTTTGACCCTTTACATGCGCGACAAACGCACGGAAACCGTCAACGGAGTCTCGCAAACGGTTCGTGATTTTGTCGGACGTGATGCAAACGCCACCTGCCGAGGTGCCTGGAACAAGATGTCGTGCGAGGTGAAGTTCTGGGTCACTCCGGATCTGGTTGCTTTGGAAACGCTTCTTCGCCAGGCTCGCGATCCGCGCATTGCAGATC
>CAKQVW010000317.1 GCA_934277865.1 uncultured Pseudobdellovibrionaceae bacterium
AAGAAGATCACAAATCACCGACGTCAGAGCAAATGAGTTCGCCGGAGCATGGAACATCGCCTGCGCTTGGCTGAGTTCTTCAAGAGTGTTCGAATTTGGCTTCAGCCAGTGCTGAATCGCGGATCTGAGTTCGTCGACAGTCACACTCTCGGTGAAAAGCTGCCCCACTCCACGACGGCTGGCCACGGTCATGTTTAATACCTGATCGTAATTGGACGTGAGCCCCACTACCGGAACGCCCGATCGCAAAGCATCAACCATCGAAAGTGATCCACCATTGGAAAGAAATAGCTGCGAGTGTTCGAGTGCGGCTCGAGAATTGAGGAATCGCTCGACATAGATCTTCGCCTCACCACCATAGCTACTTGAGCTACTTGCACCGACTTCGAAGTCCGATGAAAGCCCGGCCGCGACAAGACTCACGCGTTCGTTTTTTAAGGCTTCACGCACTTTCTGGAAGTAGCTTGAGCTTCCGGAACTGCCAACGTTGAAATACAGCAAGGGGCGCTCTGGATCTAAATCGTCCCACCACACCGGCAATGGCTGCGAGGACTCCCATCTTAGCGGCCCGATCGGCGTGATACGGGACTCTGTTTTATTCAGCAAGAGCCACCCAGGCGGCTCAACCACCAAAACATGATCCGCTTGTGTGTAAACTTGCGCGAGATCGCCGGCAAGATCCGCACATCCAAACTGCCTAGCAACCCGATTGAAGGATTGTGCGGCAAACCGAAACGCCACCGAGCGAATGACAGGCGCAAGTCGTTGCGGAAGATATTCGAATGCCTCCAGGCGCGGCTTCACAATGGGTTCTCGGCATTCCGGAAGCCAGAAGCCGTTTGTCAAAGTGACAAACGGTACCTTTCGCAACCGACAGCTGATGACCAACAAACCCACATCCTCCAGTGACCAGAACTCGCTTCTTCATGATGCCCCTCCACACAATTGGCTAATTGATTTCAACTTGAACGTCCGCGCGTGGCCCTACCGACAAAGCGCGATCTCGCGGGAATTTGGTTTCCCCAAAACGGAAGCCCAGCGCGAGCTTCTGCAAATCCAAACAAAACTCGGACTTCAGCTCTTGCGACGCCCGCTCGACGATTCGGGTGTGACGCCGAGAGCTTCGAAAGCCATGCGGATCTCCTCGCCAAAACGAGTAGGCGATCAGCGGAAGTCCGATAGGTTGAAACGAGTAACCGTAGTCATTGATCGTCAACCACAGTTCTTGAAAACACCGGCCAAGTTCAAAGGCGCCGTCTTCGGAGTCTGTTCGTGTTTGCAGAAACGAAATGCCTGAAGAAGCACGAAACAGCGGGCCCACTGTCTTGCTGGCAATCAGCTCGGCACCACCTAGCTCCAGAATTTTTCTCAGTCGAGGAAACCGGTGCATCGCTCGCAAAAGCAAAAGATCCATGCCGCCTACACCAAGCTGAGACGCCGGGATCTTGCGATCCGAATCCGGACTCTCACCTCTTGAAAAATCGATCTCGTCAAAAAGTGCATCTCGAAATCGTCGATTGCGCCAACGCAAGATCTCCAAACCTTGGCAGGTGCGAATCAGGAGCTCACGTTTGGCGGCGATAGAAATCTCCTGCACCTCGGGGTAGCGACTCACAATCGAACTCATTCGTGCTTTCAACTCCGGGGCACAGGGCTGTGGCGTGTATTCCCGCCGATCCGTCCACCGTGCGGCGAGAGCGGATGTTGAATAGCTCTTTGCCACAGAATGTTCGTGGATTGGCTCAAACTCCAAAGAGACTTCCACATCCCAACTGCTGGCCCCTGGCCTCACCACTGACTTGGTCAGAGTGAAGCCGTCTTGTGCGGCGTAGGATTCGAGATAGACCGAATAACAACCCAGTGCGACCACCGCAGCACGAGCGTCGACATCCATAGGGGATGGCGCAGCCGAATAGGCAGGATCAATCCTCAGCTGAATAGAGATACGCCCACTGAGCGTCTGGGGGGAGATCACGACGCGCCAAGGTTGCGCGTTGCCGCCTGAGGCGGCCCATCTCGCCTCCCGGGCCCAATGGATCGGCCGTTCGGAGCCCGGCGACTGCGATGGAGAAGTTTGAATTGAGTCTTTCACTAGGGTAAGTGTTCAGCCGCCCCCTTTTAAAAAGAATCGGGCTACCCGGAATTGGCCGCCAAACTCCAAAACCGGCAACAAGGAGGACGCTTGAACCCCGTGCTGCACATCAATCACGACCAGTTGGCCCGTGAAATCGTGCGCGCCATTCGAGGCGAAGCCACACAGCGCGACCTTAGTCGGAAGCTTGGGTACACCTTCAACCAAGTTGGAAAGTGGGAGAGCGGATCAACTCATATTTCATGGGATGACTTTGTTCAGCTCGCCACCAGCGAAGGTCACGACATTGAAAAACACTTCCGCAGAATCTTCTGGTCGTTTGTTGGAGACAGCGATGGCGCCTTCAACTCGAAATCGGTCATCAATTACTTTCTCACTGATCACCGCTTCATTCAGCGTGCACTTGCGAGTTCGACACGAACCATCCGCCGCCTGAAGGCCGGTGAATCGCATGTGATGCTGGCAGACGTTCACCGCCTGATCGCTTCACAGCCCTCACTCTTAATGGGATGGCTCGAAGGTTTCACCGATCCGTCGCAGATTCCCGAAGTTCAAGCCTTCTACGCTTGGCACTTGAAATGCCTCGAACTCGTCGCCAGTAACCCGCTTGCGGTTTTTGTCAAAGCCTCGGTCGAACTCGACGCCTACAAAAATCTTGAACGCCACAGCGACGAGTTTGTGGCCAGACACGCCACGTGTTCGGTGGAAGAGGCGTGCGCCACCCTGAAGCAGCTTCTTGATCTGGGCTGTGTGGAATTCGACGGAACACGATACACGGCCGAAGGTGATTGTTTTTCCTTTGGAAGCCTTGCCAACACGCGCCTGAAGAGTCTCACGAAGTACTCGACAAGCTTAACCGCACAACGCTACCTCACCGTTCCCTCCGGCGCACCGGCACAGGACTGGATCAATCCCAGCGTCTCATCGGTGCGTGTTCGACCGATGTCGAAAGAGGCTTCCAACAAGGTGCTCGATCTGGTCGAAAAGTTTCATCGCGACGTCGCCGACCTCGTCAACGACTGGGACCTGCCGGTCCTCAACGGCTTCATCTTCCTCGTCCTGTTCGGTTTCTCGCGCGAGCGGCTGTTCGACTTCGCCGTGCTGGTCGCGGCGGCGCATGCCGGCGTCGCCATCGCCGTCGCGCTCTATCAGGGACTGGATTTCTCGACGTTCGGCCTCGCCGACGACCGCGCCAGCGGCGTCACCAACGCCATCCCCTTTTCGGAGATGCTGATGACCTCCGTCGGGCTGGTGGCGATCGCGCTCGCCGCGCGCATCGAGGCGCACCGCAGCTTGCCCGCATTGGCGCTGCTGGCGCTGGTCGTCGGGCTCGGGCTGTTCGCGGTCTTCCTGACGGGCACGCGCGGCACGCTGCTCGGCTTCCTGCTGCTGTTCCCGCTGATGATGGTCGCGCTGGCCGGCCGCATCGCGCCGTGGCCGGCCACGGCCTTCGCCGTCCTCGCGCTCGCTTCGATGCTGTTCGCCGGCAGCATCCTGTTCCAGCGCGAT
>CAKQVW010000318.1 GCA_934277865.1 uncultured Pseudobdellovibrionaceae bacterium
AGACTAGACCCATGAAGACGCTTGCGAAACCGAATCAGTTTGGGATGATTAAGAAGTAGGATGCTCGCGTCTCTTGTTTCGTGATTCGTTTAACGGGGGGGTGTGGTCTTCGATCCAAATCAAAATCGGCCTAATCAAAGAAGGTCAATCGGCGCCGGCCAAACAAGGCATCACCCGATTCGACACATTCGGGCCTTAGTTCTTAATTCCAGTTTTCAACCCGTTAAGCTTGTCAGCTGGCAGAGGGCGATTCTTCTCTGGTTCCAAGGTAAAGTCGAAGTTCTAGAGTATCATCCATCGGATCAAGTCACGGTTCGATCCGCCCGAGAGGAATTCCAAGTTCCTTCCGTCTTAAGACTTAAACGATTTATCAATCACCGCCGCTTCACGCGTGTCAAATTCTGCCGAGAAAATGTGTATCGCCGAGACGACTATCGCTGCCAATACTGCGGCGTCGAATTCAGCGTCAAAGAGCTCACTCTCGATCACGTCGTTCCTGCTAGCAAAAAGGGTCGTAAAGATTGGACCAACATGGTCACGGCTTGCCGCAAGTGCAACCACCGAAAAGCCAATCGCACGCCGCTCGCAGCCGGCATGCCACTGCTCTCAGAGCCACGTGTTCCAAATTGGCTCCCGCCGATTCAAGCAAGTCTCCGCCTCGACAGCCTTCCCGAATCCTGGAAGGTGTACTTAAGCGGAATGATGGATGAGGGCTTTGGTGATCTCCCGGACGATCTCGAAGATCTAACCGGGTGACCCTCACGCCCATGCGCATTCAATTGGAAACAGGAATGATGGCGCAGAGTTCCTCATCTTTGGCTGCGCCGACGTAGTTTTTCCGGTACTTCACCAGCTCCTCACATTTGCTGAGATCTTGCGATGTCAGCTGTGTCGGTTCGACGAGTTTTTCACATGTGGACTCGGCGTTTTTTAGATACTTAAAAAACAAAATTTCCAGCTCACCGTTGGAGCGCACTCGTCGTTCAACAGCCGCCAATAGCGCCACGGTCTCCAACCGTCCAATTTTTTTCCGGCTGGCAATGTGCGGGAGACTAGCGAGTCCCAAAAACAAACTCCACCCACAGAAAAGTCGGTACCCTTCAAGCGCAACCGGAATCGACTTCAAATAAGATAACGCCATGCGAGCGTCTTCAAACGCACTTCGAAAAACCGCCAGCCGCGATGGAACCAGGTCGCGCCCCTCTTTTAAATCCACCTCTCGGTCTTTGAGAAGATTCACCTTCTGCAGAAAAAGTCCAAACCGAAATCCCTCAACAAGAGACGTCGCGACTTTCACACCACGATCTTCGCCAATCAGCCGCACCAGTCCTGTGAGAAGCTCACCCACAACTCCGGCGACAAAAAAACAATAACGATTCACATCCTGAAGTCCACGCAGCTTGAGACCATGGAAGTCCATCATCCCCCGCGCCATGCTCTCAATCGGGCCACTCATCACATCACGGACCCGAGGCCGCTCTTGCCAGTAGAGATCAAACACCAGATGAGCCTGACGAACCAAGATCTGCTCACTCTCCGGCATCACCGCCGCCTGAATCAGCCGATGGGCCCAGGCCTGAACAGCCGCCTCATTTGGTTGCACCTTGAGAAACGAGATGAAGGCCTCAAAGGAAAGGCGCTGCAGATGTCGGCTTTCCTCCGGCGTCTCGCCGTTCCACATCGAGTCCTCGACGCTGTCGAGGATCCGGCAGATCAGATACGCAAGGCCGACTTGGTGACGAAGCGGCATTTCAAGTTTTGCGATACAAAACGCGAAGCTACGACTGACTCGTTCAAGGTGTTGGGCCATCCATTGGTCGCGCTCTTGGAGATTTGTCATCTGGTAAGGGTCGGTGAGAACAGCCCAGAAAGACAAGGCGTAAACTGGTTTAAAATTCCCCGAATCAAAGTCGAAAGCGAGTCTCAACTAGGCCTTCAATCACCTACAACCGCGTGACAGCAATTGAAAACAAGTTGATAATCCACTAGCAGAACACCATCTCCCTTGTACCAATCAGGAGGCTACATCTATGAACCAGAATTCACGCCGTGACTTTTTGAAGCTCTCGACCATCACCGTTGTCGGTGCCGCTGCAATGGGACGCCTTTTGACGCCCGCTTCGGCTCAAGCGCAAGCAGCAAAGAAGCTGCCAATGGTCAGCGAATCTGAACCCCAAGCAAAAGCTCTCGGCTACTATGCCGATGCAAGCAAAGTGGACTTGAAAAAGTGGACGAAGAAAGCCGGAGCTGACGGTAAATCGCAGATTTGCGGAAACTGCATGCTCTTCAATGGCGGCAAAGTCACAACTGAAAAGGAAGGCCCTTGCTCGCTCTTCCCACAAAAGCACGTTGCAACAGCCGGCTGGTGCAACAGCTGGGTGAAAAACCCAGCAGCGAAGTAAGTCCGTCCCGCATTCTTAAGTCATCACGGGCTCGACATTAGTCTTGCCCGCTGATCTTGCCCGTTAATCACCCCTCTTCACTCAAAAATCTCGACCTCCCAGCAAGACGGTTTTCCTTCATACTAAATAGGTTGCCAAGTTGTGTGCCTTCCTCTCTCGCCTTGGGGGTTTTCGTGCAAAGATTCAATTTCACACTCTCCTCGTTCCTCCTGGCCTCAGGTTTCATCGTCGGGTTCACAGGGCTCTTGTTAGGCTGTTCGTCGACGGAAAAGACGACCTCACTTAGCGATTCAACCCCCAATTTTGCGCAAGCCGATATTGAACCCATGAACCAAGAAACCTACGAAGCCGAACTCAAGAAACCTCTTCGTGGGCCCGCCAGCCTGCTCAACTGTGCCAAATACACGGTGTTCTACATCGATCCCTCCACGCAGTTTTTCACTCCGCCCGTTCCTCTCGAAGAACATGCGGAGTTTGTCTTCTGCTCGGAACACTCCAATCTCGACGAAGTCCGAGTTCGTCTCAAAAAATTGAAACCCATTCGTAGCCAGGCGGATCTCGACAGCGCCCGGATCAAAGTGGTTCCTCGCGGCCAACCGGAAGAGGCTGTCACCTTCTGCTCGTCCGGCGAGCTGACGTATCGGGGTAAACAGTACCGGCTAGATCGCCGCGTTTTTGAGCCGTCTCTACTGGCTCTCACCGAAGAAGGTGACCGCCAACGGGCCCTGGCAATTGAAAAAGAATCCGAAGCCGACGAACGTGGGCCCGCCTCGAAATCCGGCCTTCCACGTAAGTAGAATTCACCCCAACGGCCGAATCTGAACCGCGAAGGCAGGCGATAAGTTTTACCAAAGGCCACCGTTTCATTGCTTCATGCACCTGAAGTCGATTCAAATTAACTCCCAAGGGGGGAGTCTTATGAGTCGTTTTCTATTGGGTCTGTCTTCTTTTTCAGCATCGGTTCTGTTGTCTGCCACCTTTCTCACCGGCGAGGTGGGCGCCAACGTGGGCGGCGACACTCGTCCACCGGAGGCCATCGAAGAATGGCTCTGGTCCAACAATCAAAGCGAAGCCGAACGCCTGGGACTTCGAAACTCACACGAACTGAAAAACTATCTCACGATCACGGAAGTCACCTCGCGCGAGGATCTCAAGATCTTCACATCAGACGAACTTTCCACGAC
>CAKQVW010000319.1 GCA_934277865.1 uncultured Pseudobdellovibrionaceae bacterium
GGCTCGTGGAGGCCTGCTTGGCCTGATCGCCTATCTCGCCTTCATCATGCACCATCTGATGAACACGCTTCGCCTCTTCCATGAAATTCCAGAATCCCACCACAAACACCGCATTCTCGCCGCCGGCTGTTTTGCCAGCCAGTGCGCCTTCCATGCGGCTGGGCTTTTCTGGAGCACGATGACCGAGGCGTTTTCCATGAACCTCTTTGTGCTCGTGGGCTCGATTGGTCTTTATATGACCGAGCATTACGCACTTGGTCTGGTGCCAGACGACAACGCGCTCTAGCGGAGACGGCTGATGCACCTGGCCAAGGCCTCTTTCCGGACGGATTTCAATTGCTTAGAAAAGACGGCATCTTATAATTTCTAACGCAGAAGGGGGCGCATATGACCAAGGCTGATCTCATCAACATGATTGCAGAAAAAGCCGGTATCACACGGGTCAAAGCCGAGACTGTCGTCAATACGATTTTTGACTCGATGGTAGAAGCCCTCATGCGCGATGACCGCATCGAAATCCGTGGTTTTGGCTCCTTCGTGAACCGCTACTATGAGGCCTATCAAGGTCGCAACCCACGCACCGGCGAAGTCATCAACGTCGAAGAAAAGAAGCTACCCTTCTTCAAAGTCGGCAAAGAGCTCAAAGAAGAAATCAACAAGGTCTGACTATTACGTCGCTGCGGGTTTTCGATTATTTGCGGGCTAGGTACTGCATGATGTGGTCGATGTCGTAGAACGCGACGGCCTCGACATCGGAAAAGTTCAGATAAACGATGTCGCGCGCCTGATCGGTGTCATTCTTCAGCACAAGACTTAAAATGAGATGACGATCTTTTGAGTTGGGCTGGCTGCCCGCACTCACCAAGTAGCCATTGTAAGTTGCACCAGACTTCATCGAGATCATCACGCGTGGGTTCTCAAAGTCCGGACTCTCACCATACTTTTCAAAAACTCGAACCCAGTGGTCGATCGCGGCCTGAGGTGAAATCGGAAGAAGGTGCTCACGGAGGGTCTTAACGCTCAACATGCCTTATAGCATGCCCGTCCTGACTCGCATCGCCCAGTCCAGATTAGACGAAGGTCGCAAAAGGACGCGCGTGCTCGATCGAATCGATCTCGAACAGGGCCATGAACAATCGCTCTAGACCCAGCGCAATTCCCGCGGCTGGCGGCACACCCTGCTCAAAGGCTCGTAGCAATTCTTCATCAATTGGAACTGGCGCTCGGCCAGATTGTTTTTTCGCAAAGTTGTCGCGATCAAAACGGCGCTGATTCTCCGACGGGTCATTGAGTTCGTGAAAGGCGTTACACAATTCAAAACCCCGCCAATAGACCTCGAACCGCTGCGCAAATCCGTTTTCTCCAATCCGCGCGAGTGCGGCCTGCGATGGAGGATAGTCCGAAATCAAGACCGGGTTTCCAGCGTCTATCTCGCCCAGCCGATTCTCGATACACTCGAGAAACAATTTATGAAAGAGGTCATCAAAGCTATCGTCAGGCAGCACACGAATTTGCTTTTGTGCAGCAAGCCTCGCCACGTCGTCTCGTGACGAATCGCTTTTTAAGTCGAAGTCTAAGAATCTCTTAAAGAGCGTACTCATCGATGTTCGATGCAGACGGACCTCGGGGCGGAAGTGCCGGATCAACCCTTCGACGTCGTCCGCAATCTTTTCCAGGGCCGAAAACGAGCGATACCACTCTAGCATGTGAAATTCGACTCGATGCTGGTGGCCACTTTCTTTGTTTCGGAAACACTTTGCGATCTCAAAGATGCGCGGCACTCCCGCGCCAAGAATCTTCTTGAGATGAAATTCGGGACTCGTCACCAGATATCTGGTCTCATGAAATCCCGCGAATTCAATTTCAACCGCCAACGGATCCAAGAAGGGCTCGGTCCCTGGCGACACCGCCAACGTCGGCGTCGTCATCTCTTGAAAACCACAGCCAACAAAAAACCGCCGAACACCCGCCAAAAAATCAGACCAGCGTTTGGCCTGCTCTCCTAAGAGATCACTCTCCTGCACAACCAACGAGCGCATACATGGCGCAAACAGAATCACTTCGCCAGCCGCCGAGATTCCGATCCAATCGCCAACACGCAACACTTCCTGCACGGGCGGCGCCGACTCGCCGGCCTTTGGCTCGCGGAAACTTTCAAGGTGCCAATACAAAACTTCTGGGTTGAAACGCGTTTCTGGCGCCTCCAACAAACGGTAGTCACGAATCACAAACTCCGTTTTGTCGCGTCCGACAACTCGTCCAATGCGAAACCCTTCATGCAAATCTTGCCAAGAAGGATAACGTCGCCAGTGATGTCCGAGAAAAAGATCGCGCGCAGTAATGAAATTCGCTGCCGTCATACAAAGTTTCTTTCAGTTCGAGATTTAGAACGAAAAGACCAGACCGGTGCCCAATATCGACTGCCGTTCCTGCACGCCGCTCTGCCCTTCAATAGGTCGACGGATGTAGCGAAGCTTACCGGAAACTTCAACCCCTAGCTGAGAGGTCACCGCCAGCTGCATCTGAACACCGGCGCCAGCACCGAAAGCAAAAATCAGGGCACCAAGATCCGCACCGGATGTGTACACCGGCCAGAAGAGTTCTCCATGAAATCCAACACGCACACGGCCCTTCGGAACATAGTTGTATCGGGCTTCCACTACTGGGGAAACAATTGTTGTGGTCGTCAGCGCCGAGAGCTGATTCGGAAGCGGCACAACATTGATCATGAACACACGGCCACCGGCTGAAAAGTTCCATGCTGATTGCGCTCCACCTAGCTGATAGATCGAATACAACCCTTGAAGGTCGACGAAGTTCAGCGTCTCACTGGTAGACCGTGCACTACCGAACGCTCCCTGCAGAGTCCAAACATCGTTGCCACCGGCGAGATAGCCAAACGGCGAACCATTCACTTTGAAAAGACGGGATTCATACTTGGGCGCTGCCGCCTCGGCCCCCAAAGACTGAAGCTGGCCGCCGATGCCGATCCACCAGCGACCCGACACGATACTGTGGTCCGTCGCTTCCGTTGCCATCGCTTGCGAAACTCGGAAACTCACCTTGGCAAACGGCTCTGCTTGAAACCGTTTTCCTGGAAGCGGTCCGATCACGCTCTCCGACGGACCATTGACCTTTTGGACAATCGCTTCGCCAATTAATCGCCGTGTCGAATTCAAGTTGGGACGACGAAACTCAAAGAGTTCAACGATGTCACCTTCTTTGAGCTGATGGTTGGCACCCAAGTTCACCGTTGCCGTCCCTCGACCCAACGACGTCACGAACCCACGATACGGAGTTGCCTGAACGACACCTTCCACGATTCGATCACTCAGCAAAGAAACGGCGTTTTTCTCTTCCATCTCGCCAATGAGGTAGCGGAACTGGAAGCCTTTGATCTTCGCGCCATTCGCCGTTGCCAGCGTTCCAAGAATTTCTTCGAGACCGATTTCCAGTGTCAGAACACCTTCGACCTGATTCTTTTTCGCTGCTTGCTGAATCAGTCCAGGGCGAGCGTTGACCGACAGCGCTCCTTCAACGGCTCG
>CAKQVW010000320.1 GCA_934277865.1 uncultured Pseudobdellovibrionaceae bacterium
CGCCAAGCTGGTGGCCACCCAGGCCGCGCGGACAAGGCCTTGCATTTCCAAAGTCGAGAGTTCGCCGAGTCGACTCCAAGGCGCCGGCTGTTCCGGGGATTCCGAATGCCGCTGAATCCAAGCTTGCAGACGCTCTGACCAATACACGACGAACTCCGCAATAAACCAGGTTCCAACAAAAATGAAAAACGTCTCTTTGGTGGCGAGCAACACAACCAGGCCTGCTGTCATGCAATAGATCGAGTCTCTCGACGGCCGCTGCATCCACAGCAAGCGGCCATAAACAAACGCCACCTGACCTAAAATAAAAAGTGTCTCGTGAATCGCATAACGTCCATAAAACGTAAATGCCGGACTCACCGCCACCATCGCCGCGGCCCAAACCGCAGCTCCACCAACAAACCGACGAAACTGAAAAAGAAACGCGACAAGACCGATTGCCAAAAACGCGTTCATGATTCGGAAGGACTCTACACCTCTGCCAAAGATCACTTCCGCAAGGTGAAGCAGATAAAAATAAAGCGGCCCGTGAAAGTTGGAAGGATCATAGGTGTAAAAGCCATCTCGCCACAAAGTGAGAACAAAATGACCGTTTATTCCTTCGTCAAAATGCGGCGGTTTGATTGCTAAATCGCTCAAACGAAAATAGGCCGCGATCAGGAGGATTGGCCAAAGCCAAATGGTCGGTCGAGTCTGGAAGGACTTACGATTTTCTTTTGAGCGATTCATGGCTTAGAATAACCTAACACCTATGAGCACGCCGTCCAACCCTTCGCTCTCGATCGTGATCCCAGCTTACAACGAGGAGCGTCGACTGCCGGGTACAATCCGCGACATTCGCTCGTTCTTCGCGCGCTTTCCTCAGGTCGAGGTCATTGTCGTCGTCGAAAAGTCGACAGACCGAACCGTCGAACTCGCCAAAGAGGCAGCGGCTGGCGATCCGATGATTCAGATCGTGGCCAACGACGTGCAACGCGGCAAAGGCTACGCCGTCAAATGCGGCATGCTGCGCGCCCGCGGACAGTTTGTCTTCTTCATGGATGCCGATCTCTCAACCCCACTTGCCGAAGTTTTAAAATTCTTGGCCGAGTTCCAAGCGCAACCTGACGTCGACATTCTGATTGGCTCTCGCGCCGAAGCGCAAAGTCAGATCATCAAAAAACAGTCTTGGGTGAGACGAAACATGGGGCGAAGCTTCAATCGTTTTGTCCAGGTCTTTGGTGTGGAAGGCATCAAAGACACTCAGTGCGGATTCAAGGCCTTTCGAAAACGTGCGGTCGAACCGATTTTCAGCCGACAGACTTTGAACGGCTTCGCGTTTGACGTAGAAGTCCTCGTGCTGGCGCAGATGATGGGATTCAAAATCCAAACCATCCCTGTGCGCTGGGTGAATTCACCAGATTCGAAAGTTCGAATCTGGCTAGACCCCTTCAAAATGCTTCTCGACCTGATCCGAATCAAACGCCTTGCGCGTCGGACCCTGAAAGCGCGACCACTCGAGCCACAACCCGATTCGCACGCTCTATGAGTTCCGCTAAGTGAGACGCCTCTTTTTTCGCCGAGAGTGTCGCCTCCGGCGCAAAGGCCAGTGTTTCGAATTCCAGCAAGAGCTTTTCGATTTCCGATGAACACTCGCTTTGAATCGATGGTGGTGTCGCCTGCAGCAGCCGTAGCACTTCACGCCCATCGACACGGTCTCCGACAACTTCACGCAGTGTGAATGCCAGCAGATTGACCCCACCAACACCGACCTGCCGGAATTCCCCTTTGGCCGCTCGCTTTTCCAATTCGCGAACACGAACCTTGATGAGCCGCTGAAGTTTCGGCTTCCCTCTTCCCCACCCAAGTTCACGGGACGCAATCCAAACCAAAAATCCGATGACCAACGAATAAAGCCCAACGGCTCCGCCAACAACCTGCGCCATTGAAAACTTCGAACTTGCACGAAACTCTTCGACTAGCCGTGGCTCTATAGGACCTCGCGAGGGCGATCCACCGGGTTTCGTCGAGGTACCCGTGAAGCTCTCCGAACCACCACGGCTGGCAGCTCCGCCTCGTCCAACCTGAATACGCAGCGGGTTTGTTGCTCGCGAAATATATTTCTTCGTCGCCGGATCAAACATCGAGGCACCAATCGAAGGAATCTCAAATGCCCCTTCTCGCCTTGGAATCAAAAGCACCGTGAACTCTTTGAAGCTGGTTCCCCACCCAAAAAACTTGGCCTCTTTTTGCGTGTCGTAAAGCTCCATACCTTCTGGCGCCTGAAACGGCGGAATGTCGATCAGCTTGGCGTTGCCTCGTCCTTCAAACCGGATCTTCAGAGGAAACGGCTGATTGGCAACGATGTTGTTGTCTTCCACCCGTGCCGAGACAGCAAAGTCGCCAACGGCGCCGGAGAAATCAGCAGGACGCCCCTCAACTGGCAAGGGCTTGACCGTCACCTTCACCGGCTGTGAGGCCTTCGTGAAAGTAAACGCGCGCCCAAGCCCCATTGCACCGAACGGATCGACTCCAGGAATCACCGTGCACTTTGCCTGATAACTGTCGATCGTGGCCGTTCCCTCTTTGATCGGGAACAACGCAAACGACGCCAACAGAGCTTTTTTGTATGGCACGCCATCGACAACTTCCTGTTGGAAGTTCAGGTGAGTGGCGATTTCGATGTCCTCTTTCCAGAACCCCTTCAGCGACGGGTACTTCAAAGTGTCGAGATCTCGAATCAGCCCTGTGGTGTAAAGATAAAATGAAACCGTGATCTGTTCGCCCACATAGGCTTCTGTCTTGTCGGTCTCGACTTGAATGAAAAACGCCTCTTTGGGATTGGACGGCAAAGTTCGCGATCCACCACCGCGCGGCATCTGTCCCATGCCCCGACGAAGGAGCTGCGAGAAAAGATCCTCTTCATCTGACGGTTCTTCCTCGTCGTCGCCAAAGCCAGGCTGAGGACGTGCACCACCACTTCCGGGAGCTTGAGGACGCGCTTTACTTGCCCCACTGGCCACCTGAAGTGAAAGTGCCGATGTCCGATAACTTCGGCCGTCGACCACGACTTCCACTGGATAAACCGTGAGACTGCCAAGGCGCTTGGGCGCCAGCTGATAGTTGAAAACCGTGCGCCGAATCGATTGAAACTGCGGCCCCGTCGGCGTCTGAACAAGATTGGCGCGCATCTCGCGGGCCTGCCACTGATTGAGAACTTCAAAGTCATTCATCGGCGGAAGTGTCGGCGACTGCACTTCAACTTCGTCCGATGACTCGACCGACACGGTCAGCACGACTGTATCGGACGGTTCGACGGCACGTCGATCCAACAGAGCTTTGACCTCTAGCTTACCCGCTTGCGCCCAAGCTCCTTCGACGCCGACAAATAGCATCGAAAGACCAAGAGCCGCAAAACCGATCTCTTTACCAATCTTTCTCAAGAGGCGCATCTCGCCCTCCCTCTCGCTGCATTCGCTCGCGAATCTGATCCTCTTGTCGCTTGAGCTCTTCCAAAATTCTCGACACGTCCTGCTGACTC
>CAKQVW010000321.1 GCA_934277865.1 uncultured Pseudobdellovibrionaceae bacterium
CTGCTTGGCTCCTTCGGTGTTTGGCGCCATCGCAAGATGAGACAGATGATCGGCACTCAAGACACCGAAACCGGCCTTCTCAAGAATTTCGGCCACGGTGCTCTTTCCCGACGCGATTCCTCCGGTCAAACCAACCCAAAGCACGGCCAATCCCTTCCTCGAGGTTTCTCATGAGGAGTCTCATGAGGAGTCTCAATTTTCACCGTTCCCCATTCAGAGGTCCAGTCGATATTGAGAAAGCAGGTCCAGTAACGGTCTGGTTTCCTCGCCCAAGTCTCCCGAATTCTCAAGGCGTTCTCTGCGATTACCGATGAAGAGACGTGGATCTAATGAAACTTGAAACCTTTGGTAAGTACGTTCTGCTGGAAAAGCTTGCCATGGGCGGTATGGCAGAAGTTTATCTCGCACGAAGTATTGGCGCCGGTGGCGTCGGAAAATTCGTTGCGGTTAAACGTATTCTCCCCCAATTTTCCGAACAACCGGAATTCGTGGAGATGTTCAAAGACGAAGCTTCTATTGCCATCAATCTTCAACATTCGAACATCGTGACCATCACCGAGTTCGGTATGGAGAAGAACCAGTTTTTCATCGTCATGGATTTCGTCAACGGACGAAACCTCAAGCAGATCCTGAACAAAGTGAAAACGGCCAATAGCTCGCTCGGAATCGAACACATCGTTTACTGCGCAAAAGAGATCGCCGCCGGTCTGGATCACGCCCATCGCTGCTTGAACCCCGCCACGGCGAAACCACTCAATATTATTCACCGTGACATGTCTCCGCATAACGTGATGATCAGTTTCGAAGGCGAGATCAAAGTCGTCGACTTCGGTATCGCCAAAGCGGAAACACAGATCGAGTCGACACGTGCCGGAACCCTAAAAGGGAAATTCGGCTACATGTCTCCCGAACAGGCCGACGCGCAAGAAGTCGATCAACGAACCGACGTCTTCTCGTTGGGAATCATCCTCTGGGAGCTTCTCGCAAACGACCGACTCTTCGTCGGTAAAAACGAAATCGAAATTCTTCGTAAGATCAAAGAGTGCAATATTCAGCCGCTGCGCAAACTCAACGCGAATATTCCACCCGAGCTAGAGAAAATTGTTTCTAAAGCGCTGGCGAAGGATCGCAATCTCCGCTACCGCAACGCGGAAGACTTGCACCGCGACCTACATCGCTTCTTGAACTTGAAATATCCTGACTTCTCGAAGCAGGACTTTGCGAAGTTCCTTAAAACGCTCTTCGCAAAAGAGATCGAGGACACGCATCGCAAACTGCTCGAATACGCGAAGCTCGACTTTTCGCAGTTGATTCGACCGAAACGGCGCACTCCGGTTCCGGCGCTCGACGAGTATTCGAATTCGGCCGTACAGACGCAGAAAAGTATCACACGTCCCGACACAGACGACCGCGCCGTTGAAAAACGCCACGACGCTCGTCCACGTCGCGACGATCGCGAGCAAGCAAACTCGTCGCCGTTCGAGGTTCGCCAAGAAGGTAAAGTGAATATTCTGGAAGCCAAGGACTTCGAAGGCGGCATCAAAACGCCAGAAGGCGGAGGCTTAAAGCTTGAAGGCCCCAAACGTGGTCCGAATCCGTACGCCAATGTTGGCGCAGGTGGAGGCCAAGGCGCCACCGCCAACGCAATGGGAAGCGGACTCGGCAGCGGCGGCGGGCATGCCGGCGCTGGCGGCATGGGTATGGGCGGAATGACTCATGCCGGAACTTACGGTGGCGGCGGAACCCGCTCGCGCCTGGAAAACAGTTCGTTCCATCGCCAAAGCTCTAGCTACGCTTCTTTGATCACGGTCCTCATGGTGATTGGGGTTCTTGTCGTCGGCGCAATCTGGCACTTTTCAAATCCCGAGCGCTCGCAAAATTTGGTAACCAAGCTCATGCGTGACGCCGGAATGATGCCGCCAGAGACAGTTCCGGTGAAGGATCTGGCTCGTGTCGAATTGCCTTCTGTTAAACCATCAAAAGTGATGCTACCGATTTCATCGAACCCACCCGGTGCCGAAATCCTGCTCAACGGGAAATCGACTGGTGAAGTGACACCAACCACAATCTCGGTTCGTGATGGCGACGAGATCGAATGGACACTTCGAATGAACGGTTACAAACCGGCATCAGACCGCCTGATCGTTCAACAGGGTCGTTCGCTTTCTGTGAACCTAAAGGCCGACCGTAAAGCCTACCTCGACATCACCGTGATGGGTAATGGCGAAATTTCCATCGATGGCAAGGTGATCGCGGCACGCGGACCGGTCGCAGGATTTGAAGTACCAGCTGACCAGGACATCACCGTGCGTGTATTTGATCCTGCGACAAAAGCAACAGACGAAGTCAAAGTCCGAATCGCAGAAAACACGACTCGCCGAATCACGCTGATTCCGCGGGCGAATATCAGCGGACCGCGCCCAGCCAGCCGTTAACCAGCGCAGGTCTGCGACACCCCAACAGGCCTCCTCGCGCAAGGCGCTTCAGAGGCTGGCGCAGGTCTGCGCCGTGACTTTTCTGGCAATTTCTGCCAAGACCTAGTCATGGCCGACACCATCACTCGACGTTTTCTTGAGACCGCCAAACGCCATCCGGCAAAAACCGCCGTGCGTTTTCCACAAAGCCGCTCGGCGCGCAACACAAACTGGCTCGAGTTAAACTGGGCCGACTATCGCAAGCTGGTCGACTCGCTGGCGGCAGGTCTACAGGCATGCGGCGTGAGAAAAGGTGACCGTGTTGCAATTCTGGCGAATACACGTCTTGAATGGGCCGCACTCGACTTGGCGATCTTGGGTTTAGGCGCCGTCACGGTTCCGATCTACCCAAGCTCCACTCTCGACGACATCGCGTTCATTCTTCACGACTCGCAGTCGAAGCTTCTCTTTGTTGAAGACCTCTCGGTTTTTAAGAAGATGCACAGCGTTTTGGGGCGCGAATCAAAACTTCGACGACCAGAAAAAGTTGTGCTGATTGATTCCGCACCGGCGTCAGACATCCCGAGCTTCACAGATGCGACCACTCTCGACGAGATGCAAGTGCTCGGCGAGAAAGCGCTGAAGGCCTCCCCTTCGCTGTACGAATTGGCCGTGAACGAAGTCAAAAACGATGATGTCGCCACCATCATCTACACATCTGGCACCACGGGGCGGCCCAAAGGGGTTGTTCACACACACATGCAAGCCTTTAGCGAAGTCTCGGAGGCGTTTCCGCTTTTGGGCGTCAGCAGCAACGACGTGACTCTCACCTTCCTGCCATTTGCGCACGTACTGGGTCGTATCGAAATCTGGGGGCACGCGCTTTTGGGATTCACCATGGGCTTTGCTGTTTCCATCGACCGTCTCAAACAAGACTTTCAAGAGATTCGCCCCACTATTATCGTGGCCGTACCAAGAATCTTTGAAAAGATTCATGCAGGGATTCTTGCTCAGGCAGACATCTCACCGCTTCGCCGCAAGGTTTTTGATTGGGCACTGGAAA
>CAKQVW010000322.1 GCA_934277865.1 uncultured Pseudobdellovibrionaceae bacterium
GCGCGAATCCCACGTTCCCAAAATATCAATTGGGTCGATTTTTCGGAACGTGAGCCACGTTCGCGTGGTTGGCCGCAGAAAGATGCGTTTGCTTCGGCCAGACGACTGGCACGCATGGGGATTTCGCCAGCCTCGAAAGTCGTCGTCTTTGGTTTTGGACCAAATGGACAAGGTGAAGAGGGACGAGTGGCGTGGCTCTTGGCTTATCTCGGCGTTGAAAACGTTCAGTTTGCGCGTTTTGGTTCGGTGAAATCGCGAATCACGACTGAGGCGATGCCAGAGGAAACAAAGGCTTCGCTTCTTCAGGAAAGCCCGGCGGGTTCGGCGGCCAATGCCGCGACCGACGTGTCGGGAATGGCGTCGCCAGAAGCGCCGATCGAATCGGCGGCCATTTGGAAGCCCAATCTTGAAGGCACATTGATTGCGACCAAAAAAGAAATCATCGGCGCCTTTCAAAACCGCGCCATGGAAAAACCCTGGAGCTTTGAGGGCCGCAAAGCCAAGATCTATCGAATTTTGGATGTCCGACCGGCGCGCGAATACCTAGGAAAAAGTGGTGGACTGCGTGCGAGGTCGATCCCCAATTTCGATGCGGTGAATGTGCCTTGGAAGGAATTTTTTGATGCGGATTTCCGGGTGTTGCCGGAGATTGGCGAACGATTGATCGCGATCGGATTTAGCAAAGACGATCGGATCTTGGTGATCGACAATGACGGGGTGGCCAGCGCGGCCGTCACGATGGCTCTTCGCGCCATGGGCTTCAAAGAAGCCGGCCTCTATGCCGGCGGCTACAATGATCTGATGGAAAAATAAGGCGGTCGCGAGCTTAGCTTGCTGCGCGAATCTTAAAAAGAATCGAGTTCAGCGCCTTGATCATGTCGGGATCGTACTTGGCGGCAAGTTTGGTCGACATAAATTCCACGGCCGAAATGGGCGACATCGGTTCGTTGTACGAACGTTTGGTGGTAAGCGCATCGTAGGTGTCGGTGATGGCCACGATTCGCGCCATCGGGTGAATTTCGTTGCCTGGAAGCTGTTGAGGATAACCGTTGCCAAGGAAACTTTCGTGATGCTCAAAGCAGCAGGCCTTCATAGCTTCACTGACGCCGTACTCGTTGAGAATCTTGAGGCCGTACTGCGGGTGCTTTTGCATCTGCGCCCATTCGACGTCATCTAGCGGACCTTGTTTACAGATGATCTCGGCTTTGACGTGACGTTTACCAATGTCATGAAAGAGGGCACCTCGCCCCAGCTCTTGAAGCTCGTCACCGGAATATCCCAAAACCTTTCCTAGCCCGAGCGAATAGATCGCGACGTCAAGCGAGTGGTTGTAGGTATAAAAATCGTGTGAAGAAAGGCCAACAAGATGAGCCATGGCCGTCGGCTCTTTTTCCATGAAGTTGACAAAGTTTGTGATCAATTCACGCGAGTCGGAGAGTGCTTCTTCGACGTCTTCTTTTTCGAAGATTTCTTCGGCCAGCGTCATGCTCGACTCACGAAGGATGTTGGCCTTCGTTTTCATGTCCAGCTGATCTTCATTCATGCGGTCGAAGATGTAGCTTTTAAAGAAACTTCGCTGCTCGTCGGGAACGTAGAACACGTCCGCTCTCTCGAGATGTTGAATCTTTCGAGCGTTGAGCGAGTCACCGGCACGGAGATACAGGATCATTTTGCCATTGATCATGATGAAGGTATCAAACGTGGTGGCGCGATCGGGGATCAGCGAGTTCACGCGGATTTTGAACTTGCCCTTTGCCGACGGCGCCGTTCCGAGAGCCTGAGAAAGCGTCTCGATTTGAGACGCGTCGCTTGCGGAATCGGCAGACGTGGAGGCTGTTCCGGAGGCACCAATGAGTTTCGATGAAGCGTCATTTGACATACCTCTTTAGTGTGCCAAGCAAACCTTGACTCTCCAAGCGTAGCTTGCAGAGATTGTCTCGACATCGACCACGCTGGACCAGGTTGATCCGTTGAAAGGGGAGAACGCGCATATGGCAGTCATAAAGTTCGACACTCCCATTCAATTTATCAAGGGAGTCGGACCAAAGTTGGGTGAGCGGTTCAAGGATCTTGGACTTTTCACGGTTCAAGATCTTCTCGACTGGTACCCACGGGCCTACGAGGACCGGCGCGCCGCCCGCAGTATCGCGAGTCTGAAGCCAGATGAACTTGTGAGCTTGCGCGCCGAGGTCGTGAACGTGAAGTCGTTCATGCTTGGGCGAAGTCGTCGCAAGGTCTATGACCTCACGGTTCGCGACGAGACGGGAAAAATTCACTGCAAGTTTTTTCGAGTCCCTTACAAGGGCTATTTTGAGCGCTTTCAACCGCTACAAAAAGTCCGTGTCATCGGCAAGGTCACTCATTATCGCGGGCAAATTGAGTTTCACCATCCCGATGTGCAAGACGACACCCCAGATCTTGTCGTCGACGACGACGTGGTGATTCCGATCTATCCCGAGACCGAAGGGTTAACCAACCGGCAACTGAGAAAGCTGATCGGTTTTGTTTTGGACGAGTTGAAGGCTTCCAGCCGCGAGCTCGATCCTCGGGCCAAAGGCTTTGTGCCGATGGACCGACTACCGGCGTGGCTAAAAGACAAGTACGAACTGGTCGATCGATTTCAGGCGCTCGAGAAAGTGCATCGTCCCCCCAAGGATGCAACCAAGGATTTCACAGATCTCAAGTCGCCGTATCACCGGCGCCTGATTTTTGAAGAGTTCTTTTGGCTCGAGCTTTGGTTGGCGAGTCGCAAAGAAGGTGTCGCGCGTGAGCCGGGTCTGCCGTTTGAAAAACGCACCGACATGGTTACAAAACTTCGGGCGTCGCTACCGTTTGAACTCACCGGCGCACAGCTAAGGACGTTTGAGGAAATCTTAAAAGATCTCACTGGGCACACACCGCCGCACCCGATGCATCGTCTCGTGCAAGGGGACGTGGGCAGCGGAAAAACCTTGGTGGCCCTGATGGCGGCCCTGGTTGCGATTGAAAACGGCTATCAGGCGACACTTATGGTGCCGACCGAGATTTTGGCCGAGCAGCACTTTCGCACGGCTGAAAAACTGCTAAGTCCGCTGGGTGTGCAGGTTGGGCTTTTTACGGGTTCGTTAAAATCCTCGGAGCGGGCGCAGGCGCAGAGTCTTTTGGCGCAAGGGGCGATTCAACTTGCCGTTGGCACTCATGCACTGATTGAGGACGCGGTCGGATTTAAGAACTTGGGTCTTGTCATCATCGACGAGCAACATCGCTTTGGTGTGCATCAGCGAGCGCGCCTGAAAGAAAAGGGTGTTTCCCCACATTTTCTTGTGATGACGGCGACACCAATTCCTCGCACCTTGGCGATGACGGTTTACGGTGATCTCGATGTTTCACAAATCGACGAGCTTCCAAAAGGCCGCTCGCCGATTCAGACCCGTGCTGGATATGAGTCCCATCGCCCGAAGATGATCGAGTTCGTGCGCACGCACTTAAATG
>CAKQVW010000323.1 GCA_934277865.1 uncultured Pseudobdellovibrionaceae bacterium
GGAAAGTATCTGTCGGAACCATGCACCTTGCGAAGGGACTAGAGTTTAAGTCCGTTTTTGTTATCGCGTGCGATGATGAGATCATTCCGAATCAGTTAAGATTAGAAAATGCAGCAGATGAATCTGATCTTGAAGAAATCTATCAAACGGAGCGGCACTTGCTTTACGTCGCCTGTACGAGGGCAAGAGACTATTTAATGGTCAGTGGCGCGAATCCGGTTTCTGAATTCTTAGATGACCTAAAACAGCAATAGTTCAGAGTTCGGCTGCCGGAGATGGCTTCCTCTTGGTTGGAACTTGCGCCACAGAACTGCCACTATCGAGCACCTTGTTGACGTAATTAACGTGGAAGGCTGCCGTGAGGTTACCATTCACGATCAAGCGCATCCATTTGCCATCAGCCGACAGGGTCAACGAACACTGCTCGGTTTCTTCCAGAACTTTAGGCGCTGCGATAGCATCTGCCTGAACTTTGGCTTTCGTCATAATTTCCCCTTCAAGAAGAAAGAATAGAGCCTCATCTGCGTCTGGCGCAAACATATCTGGAGGAATTGCCGACGAAATATTAGGCAAATCCGAGCTTCGGAAGTTTTTCGCGCGTCGTAGTGTCAGACACTAGCCGGAACAATGCCAGCAATATTTAGGCAGACTTCAACATCTCTACGAATTCGTCGCTTTTGCGCCAGTAGGCGACGTCGCTTACATTCGATAGAAGATTGACGCTTGTTTCATCCCAGACGTCATCGTTGTCATCAATAAGAGAGATAAACTTCGGTGCCTGAAGAGTCGGAGACTGCTTGATGTATTGCAAATCCATCAGCGTGGTACAAACGCGATTTACATGTGCAGAGGCGACGGCTCGGTTACCAGAACTGAGCGTAAAAACTAAAGAAATATGGTTGTCGTATCTTACTTCAAAGTTTGGCTTCCAAATCTTGCCGGAGCGTCCATTTTTCGGGACGTCCTTGGCAAAGCTAAATCTTTTTTCGAGCAGAAATTCCTCCACTTCTTCCGAGAAAAGCTCGTTAGATCTTGCCCGAAAAGCCATCGACAAGTCTGACACGCGAAGCGATGCTTGCGTCACGTCCATCAGGCGTTCAGCGAGTTTTGCGCTATCGTTTGTGTCGATTGTGAGCGCGCCTTTGAAGAATTGAACCCCTGTGACTTTACAGATATCCATAATGACTTCTAGCTGTCGTTTCGTTCGGCGAGCTGAGGCAGTTTGATTCTTTAACCATCGAACTGATTCGCCGAGGTCCGTAATTTGATACCCTCGATCCGTCTTTTTCACAAAAACGTCGATAATATCACCGTCGGGGTATAGCAACGGTGTCTGTACCCGCGTGTATTCGCCAACACGCTCACAGTGAAACAACCCGCCGAGCTGAGCACTTATCATTTCACAATCGCTAGCCATCTCAGAAGAGCTCCTGCTGTCGGGGTGGTGGCAGATGAAATTGGCCGCCGTGTTGAATTTTTGCTTCAATACAAAATTGGCGCCACAGCTCCGCGATATCTCCGGTGTCGACTGTGATATCGTTCGGCACGTAAGCCCATTTATCTTTATGTTGAAGCGTCCAACGATGCTTGTGTTTCCGGCCAGTATAGTCGCCTTCGGGTTTTTGTGATCTTGCCCCAAATCTAAAGCGTAAATCCGACCCACTCCCTGCATTATGATTGCAAACGAGATCCTTTGAGCAAGTGGATTAAAGGTCCCTTTAAGTAAAGCAGAGCGCTGGAGAACATTCTCGATCTCAACTGAGAACTCGACGCTTGGAGAATGATCCTCATAGACCGACCAACGGATGTCGGAGGAAATCAACTTTTCCTCTGCGTTTATAAATAGCTCGAAGTCTTCATTGCTGAGTGACATAGCTCAATTTTGCTACAAGAAACAGGCGACGGCAGTTAATGAGCTTGCAAACTGCACTTTGGTCTCGTCGCAAACTGCCGTTCCGAGCCAAAGCTTAAGTAAATGGCCGTAGGCTCTTGCGGGTTGCGACAACATCGAGATCAGGGAGTGGTCCATTGGTTGACTGTCTGCCAGGTCGAAAACTTCTTTGAAACTAGCAACGCACGTACAAGCGCGGAATGGTTCATTGTTAGCTCGGCGCGATGCATTTGCACTTCCGCCGGAACAAAATTTTCAGAACTAGTCGAGACAAATGCGAAAGCAACTTGGTCGCCTTTTGTATATCGGAATCGAACGTATTCAGTGCCGTTGTTTGGTTGGTAAGTGAATCCTTCGTTTGCGTTGAAGCTTACCTGCCTTAATGTGCCACCGCCTTGGCGATCTGCGTGCGCAAGCGGGGCGACCAGGAATGAACCGAGAATCGATGCGAAAAGTGTTTTGAAGATCATGTTTCTCATTGGTCACTCCCAAGCTTTTTGCTCTGCAAGAGGTCGACGAACGCTGTCGTGAATCCCAGAAGGAAGTTTTTGTCGGTGCTAGCTTTAGATGCGGTTTCGAAGTCGTCCATTACCGCACCAAGCTTGCCGATCAGGTCCTTCACGAGAGCCGTGTTTGAATAAACGATAGCTGATTCGTGGTGGCAAGGAACGTCGTAAGATTGACGCGACAGAATCTCGGCCGTGACCAGCGAAAAGTTGCGAAGTTCACCAGAGTTGTCGAGGCCCATCGCCCGGAAGTCGAGAGTTTCAGCTAGGCGCTGATAGTTGCCGCTTGCGTCGCGGCGCACGAGCGAAACTGCTTCGAGCAGATCGAGATAGAAGAAGAGTTCATCGAGCGTGATGCCTAGCTCTGGCGCGATCTCGCGCGGGTTCTTTTGAAAGCGCGGGACTTCCAGAAGTGCGAAAATAGATCGCCCCTTCCAGCTACCTGAAAGCCTCTGTAAGAGTTCTTCGCGCTTGAACTCTTTCAGCGGTCCTCCGCCTACGAGTTGTGTTTCCACGGCCCCTCCGTTTCGCACTACTTACGAGCAGCAACTGCGGCGTTCGTCTTCGAGTACCAGGTCATCACTTTCGAGACCTGTTCCTCTTGAAGCTCCGCAAGCAAGTTTCGTTTTCGCGCCGATCGCAGTTTTACCGGGCAAATAACGACTGAGTGCCTGTTCGGAGACACCCATCTTGTCCGCAATGGATTTCTGCGTGAGTCCCTTGGCCTTAACCAAAAGACTCAGACGATTGCTAAGCATTTGCCCTCTTTTTCAGCCAAACAACTCCCCTAGGTGCTGCCTTTTTGGCAACTCGATAGTTGGAATTAATGAACTTAAAAGTTCACTCGTGAATGCGAAATTCCAGAGCTGAATCTTCAAGGCCGGCCCGAAAGAGAAAATCCGAGAGCCTGTGATCGCATTGATTTCAATAGGTTACCTCTACCGCAACAGGATCATGTTCAACAAAAACGCAACTCGCTAAGGTGCCCGCCGTTATGTATAGATTATTCTATACAAACACAAAGCGTCCCGGGTAATTTCTCGGCGTGGCTC
>CAKQVW010000324.1 GCA_934277865.1 uncultured Pseudobdellovibrionaceae bacterium
TCAGGGAAGCGAAATCCAAAAGCTAAGGAGCTAGTCGAGTGAGTGCGGAGCGGGACCTTCTTTCCAGCGCGATTGTGAAGCAAGCGATGAGCGAGTTCACAATCCGTTGCCGAGAAGAATGGACACGCATCGGTCCCGCGCACATTCTGCTTACGGGTGGCACCGGTTTTTTCGGCTCGTGGATGATCGCAAGTTTCGCGGCGCTTAGGGCCGCGGGTTTTCCTATGCGACTTACGGTCATTTCGCGAAACCCAGATGGTTTTTTGGCGAAACACCCTTCGTTGAAAGACGTCGACGGGTTGGCTTTTAAAAAAGACGATGTCACGACAGCGACGATTCCGTTTGATGTCACTCATGTCTTTCATTTCGCAACGACCCCAGCCCAAAAAGATGACCCGGAATCGCAAGCCGAAATGCGTTCGACGATCATCGCTGGTACGAAGCGTATGTTGGAAGAGGCGGAGCGTGTTCGCGCCAAGCGTTTTTTGCTGGCAAGCTCGGGCGCCGTTTACGGAAAAGGTAAGTCAGACCGCCCCGAAGAATCCAGCGTCTTGGCATCAAGCTTTGTTCCATTTAGCGAAGACCTCACACCTGGCTTATCGCTGTATGGCGACGCCAAGCGCGAAGCGGAAAGACTTTGTTTCGAAGTCGAGAAAACGCGCCGCCTTGAAACAGTCGTGGCGCGAGGCTTTGCTTTTTCAGGGCCGCTTTTTCCTCTTGATGGCCCCTACGCGATTTCAGGTTTCATGACGGCGATGCTAAGCGGGCTTCCGCTAAACGTGAAGTCGCCAGATACGGTGCGCAGTTTTCTCGACGGTCGCGATTTGGTTTATACTATGTGGCTTTTGATGGCTCGCGGCCGTAGCGGCGAAGCGTACAACGTTGGCGGAAGCGAGTCGGTCACGATGCGAGAACTCGCGGATCTGATTCGCGCGATCGCGCTTAAGGTAGGGCGCCGCGTGCCAGATGTTCGCTTGGTCGTCCCGACAGGGACTCGTGGCAACATGATGCAGAGCCCCGATGTGTATCGTCCGAGTCTTAAAAAGCTTCAGGCCGAGTTTGGTTGGAGACCCGATTTCACTTTGAAAGAAAGCCTTCGCGACCATGCGTTGTGGGCCTCCAAAGCCGACTGATTTCCTCGACAAATGACGCCCGAAATCCTACTCCTATACGCCTATGAAAAAGGCTCTCATTACAGGCATTACCGGCCAGGACGGCGCCTATTTGGCCGAATTTCTGCTCGATAAGGGTTACGAAGTTCACGGTATCAAACGACGCACATCTTTGTTCAACACCGACCGCATCGATCACCTCTTTCGCGATCCACACGAGACCGATCGGCAAGACAAGGGCGCAAGACTCAAGCTTCATCACGGCGACATGACGGACTCGTCGAGCATCTTGCGTATCATCAAGCTTGTGCAGCCGGATGAGATCTATAACCTCGCAGCACAGTCGCACGTTGCGGTTTCATTTGAAGAGCCCGAGTACACGGCAAACTCCGATGCCATTGGACCATTGCGAGTGCTGGAAGCGATTCGCATTCTTGGCTTAGAAAAGAAGACGCGTTTTTACCAAGCTTCGACGTCCGAGCTTTACGGCTTGGTGCAAGAGACGCCACAAAAAGAGACGACACCGTTTTATCCGCGAAGCCCGTATGCGGTAGCGAAGATGTATGCGTACTGGATCACGGTGAACTATCGCGAGGCCTACGGGATCTACGCGTGCAACGGGATTTTGTTTAACCACGAGTCACCTCTGCGTGGAGAGACGTTTGTCACACGCAAGATCACGCGCGGCTTGGCACGTATCAAGTTCGGTTTAGAAAAGTGTCTTTACTTAGGAAACCTCGATGCCAAACGCGACTGGGGGCATGCCCGCGATTACGTTGAAATGCAGTGGCTGATGCTTCAACAGGACAAGCCAGAGGATTTCGTGATCGCCACGGGCGTGCAGTACAGTGTTCGACAGTTTGTCGAAGCGGCGGCTCGCGAAATGGGAATGCAGATCACGTGGAAGGGAAATGGCGCCGACGAAAAAGGGTATGACGACAAAGGTCGCCTGATTGTCGCTGTCGACCCCCGTTACTATCGGCCGACCGAGGTTGAAACTCTTCTCGGTGACGCCACCAAGGCGCGCGAAAAGCTAAAATGGGTGCCGCGCACGACCTTTGCCGAACTCGTTCGGGAAATGGCGCAAGCTGATTTGCAGCTGGCCGAGCGCGATTCCAAGTTCACAGCGCTCAAAGTGGTGAGGTAACGAGATGAAGATTCTTTTGACCGGCGGCACAGGAATGGTCGGGCGAAATATTCTCGACTACGCTCGCGAAACCGGTCGCACCTTCGAGATCTATGCGCCTTCCAGCCAAGAGTTAAACCTTTTGGATCGCGCCTCCACCGAGACTTACGTTCTTCGGCATCGCCCGGATCTCATTGTTCACTGTGCGGGTCGTGTCGGCGGTATTCAGGCCAATATCTCAAACCCTGTTTCGTTTCTGATCGACAATCTCGACATGGCCCGAAACCTGTTTGGCGCGGCCCAGAAGGCGAGAATTCGTCGCGTATTGAACATGGGAACGTCTTGCATGTATCCGCGTGGGATCGATCACCCGTTGACGGAAGATTTGGTACTTAAGGGCGAGCTAGAGCCCACGAACGAAGGCTACGCGATCGCAAAAGTCTTTGCCGCGAGATACCTGTCTTACATTCATCGCGAAAACCACGATCTACAGTACAAAACTCTGATTCCCTGCAACTTGTACGGTCGTTACGACAATTTTAATCCGCAAACGTCGCACATGATCCCTGCTGCCATTCACAAGGTTCACACGGCCGTTCAGGCTGGTGCCGGTGGTGTTGAGATCTGGGGAGACGGCACGGCGAGACGCGAATTCATGGACGCGCATGATCTTGCGGACTTCGTGTTTTTTGCGATCGAGAATTTCGATCGGCTTCCGGAGATGACCAATGTCGGACTTGGGTTTGATTACAGTATCAACGAATACTATCAGGCCGTTTCCGAGGTTCTTGGCTATTCCGGCGGGTTTCGTCACGACCTCACCAAGCCAGTCGGCATGAAACGCAAGCTTGTTTCTATGAAGGTTGCGGAATCACTTGGCTGGAAGGCGAAGACCGGGCTTGAGGCGGGAATTCGTCGCGCCTACGACTATTACTTAAGTTTGCACGCTGAGAAGCGCGGAGGAAGTCGTGTCTAATGTATTTTTGCCTTTGGCGACATCGGGCTGGGATTCCGCGGAATACGACGCCATGCAGGCGGTTATCAAATCTGGAAACTTCACGATGGGCGCCAAGGTCGCGGAGTACGAGAAACGGTTTTCCGAGTTCTTTGGCTCGAAATTCACCGTGATGTGCTCTTCCGGTTCGACGGCCAATCTTCTTATGGTGGCGGCTCTGTTTTTTAAAAAGGAGCGACCGCTTAAGGC
>CAKQVW010000325.1 GCA_934277865.1 uncultured Pseudobdellovibrionaceae bacterium
CGACAGGACGCCTAGTCTCACCCGCTCCACCTGTTTTCACCAAGCGATCATCAATGTAAGCTTCGTAGGTGCCGTAGATATAACCCGACATCAGCTGATCGGCACCTTCTGCCTTGGCCTGCCTCAGCCACTCGGGCTGAATATGAATTCCAATCCAGTAGAATTCGCCGTGGCGTTGATCGAGCACCTGCCCATGTGTCGAAAGATCTCGTGGCTGCTTTTTCTCCCACAACTGTTCGTAACTATCGCCAAACAAGACGATCCAATCTTCGCCACGCAGTCGATAAGAAAAATCGTGAGACTGAACACTGCGCGACTCCTGCCAAAAGCTCGGAGTAATACCAAAAGCAAAAATTGCAATCGAGACCACTGCCGGTAGGCCG
Source organism: uncultured Pseudobdellovibrionaceae bacterium (assembly GCA_934277865.1). Classification (GTDB taxonomy): domain Bacteria; phylum Bdellovibrionota; class Bdellovibrionia; order Bdellovibrionales; family JAMPXM01. The sequence continues at coordinate 384 of CAKQVW010000325.1, forward strand.
ATCGCAAAAATGCCGAAGATCGCCCAGGCCTTGTCACGGCTGGAGAGACGATCCCCCGACGGCGTATGCAGGCCCGGCACAGGACGACCTGAAACCAACCAACGCCCGAACGATCGTGTGAATTTATCTAGCAGATTCAGAAAAATCCCCCTGAATCCTCTTCGGATGTTCAGGGGGAGATCTTTCGGTTCACAGCGCCGAACTTGCGGCGAAATTTGCTACGAAACCTAGTTCGCGCCAGCGACGGTGAGCCCCTCGACTTTCACCCAGGGAGTCAGCGTACCGCCATCGTTCACTCGCTCTTCAGAAATGGCCGAGATCGAGCGCATCAATTCAAAGGCATTGCCAGAAATCATGACTTCAGAAACCGGCTTTGCGACTTGGCCGTTTTCGATCAAGAAGGAGTTCTTCGCCACACCCGAGAAGTCGCCGTTGGCAGCTGGACTTCCGCCCGAGAAACGCCCCATCAGAAGGCCTCGTTTCGTCGATTGGATCATCGCCTCCAGCGAGTCTTTGCCTGGCTCGATCACTCGATTGGAGCCCGAGTTCACAGCCCGCGGCAGCCCCGTCTTGCGAGCCCCATAGTCCGTCAGCATGTAACTTTTCAAAACGCCGTTTTCAATCAGCGTCGAGGGCTCGGTCAAATACCCATCGCCAGTGCTATGTTCGTGGGCGGCAAACTCTTTCGCAAAAGGTTCGACACGAATCGTAAGAAGTGGGCTTGCCACCTGCTCTCCAATTTTTCCGCGAAGCTGGCTGGTGCCCGAGATCATCCGATCATCGCGCAGATGCGAAAACCACGTTCCCATCAAGTCGTACACACAATCCGGAGTCAACACGACCGTGCCTTTGAATTTTCCCTCAAAAGGTTGGTGGAGGACTTCTTTGACCGAGTTTGCAATCAAGCGCTCGACGGAACCCCATTTCATAAAATCTTTTTCGAGGTCGTGTGCCATCGCGCCGGCGAAATTAAAGGAGCTCGTCTTGTCGCCCTCTTTCGACGAAAACATCACCGACATGTCCGTCCGACTCGTCGAGCTCAAGACCAAGGGTGTTTTTTCGTAAAAAATGTGAGCGCCGAAACTGAACTCCACTTTGCTCGAGCTTCAATGTTGGAAACTTCGCCGAAGTCACTTCGACAAAACCAGCCATGCGATCGTACATCGTTTCCAACGAGGGCTGTTTGGGCCCCTCATCAATGGGCTTTGCTCCCGCTTGTTTGGGCGCAAATGCGCGTGCCTCATCAACGGGTGCCGACTCGGCGGCACCTTTTAACTTTTCAATGCTGCGATTTAAGCTCTCGTCATCGAGTTGGTTTAAGTTCACCATCGCATAGCGACCACCAAGGAGCCCGCGAAGCGTGATATCGAGGTCCTCCGTATTGCGCATCAGAGAGACTTCACCCGCATCCACCTGCATCTCGGTCATGTCACTTGCTGTGAGGATCACCTCGGCTTGGTCAAATCCCGCGCGTTTGAGCTTCTCCAAAATCGAATCGGCTTGTTGAGATTGAATCGTGATCATTACTGACCTCCCACTTGCAAACGACATTTGATCGCAGGTCCACCCATTCCTACCGGCATCGGCTGCTTCTTGCCGCAGTAGCCAGAAGACTCCCACTCAAAATCATCCGAAACCATCGTCACCGACTTCAACATATCAAACGCAACACCGGAGATGGTCGAATCGCGAAGCGGACGCCCGAGCTTTCCGTTTTTGATCTCATAGCCAAAGCCGGTTGCAAACATAAACTCGCCTGTCGTATCGGCCTGACCATTTCCGGCTTTCATCAGATAATAGCCATCTTCGATCGAAGCGATCATCTCTTCCACTTTTGATTTTCCTGGAAGGATGGCGGTGTTCCGCATGCGAATCAGAGGCTCATCAGCGAAGGTGAAAGCCCGCGCATGACCGGTCGCTGGTTGAGAGAAATGCGCCGCCGTCTCGCGGTTATTCATGAATGTTTTTAGAATTCCCTCTTCGATGATCACCGTGTCTTTGGCGGTGACACCTTCGTCGTCGACATGCACCGGCTGCGGTGCCGCTTCGCCTTTGTAGGTGTGGGCAAAGTCCACCAGCGTGACCAGGGGACTCGCAACCGTTTTCCCCAAACAGTCACCCGCGACCGAGCCACCCAAAACCAAGTCGGCCTCGGCAGTGTGTCCGACGGCCTCGTGCGCCAGGATTCCGGCGAGATCGGCGGCCAAAATCACATCGCGCTCGCCGGCACTCGGCAAGATGCCTTCCGCTTTTTTGGAAACCATTTGATAGATGCTCTCGATCCACTCTTCAAAGGCCTTTGGATCTGGCGTCACTTGATCTTGCATCTGCCCAAGTCCACCGCGAACATCACGTGCTTGCACGGGGCCAGTGGCCGAGTCCTTAGTCATGGAGACCGCAATGTGCGCACGTGGCACCAGCGTGTGCGCCAACGAGCCGTCCGATGTGATGAAGTATTTTTCCATGTCGAGAGACATCAGCGTCACCGTGCGCGCTTTTAAATCTTTGTGCTTCGCTGTGATGATCGCATCGAGCCCCTTCATGAAGTCGATCCACGCGGCCGTTTCGACAGGCGCTTTTTGACTGGCATAACTGCGCTCAAACTGAATCGCCGGCGTGTCTGCAAGTTTCGCGTGTTTTGTTCGACGTCCGCTCAAGAACGTCGCATTGCGAATCGCCTCTTTCAACGCGGCCGCCGCCGACTCGCGTGTGGGACTCACGTGCGACGAAAATCCCCAATATCCCCCACTGAAAGCGCGAGCCGAAACGCCACGCGAACTCTCCTGAAGATTGGTCACCAACTGACCATTCAAAAGCGAGAGACGAAGATCGGTGTTCTCCTGATAACGCAGTTCTGAGTAAGTCCCCTTCGTTGCGGCCATTTCGGACTTAAGAGAATTTAAATCGAGCACGACTTGTCTCCTTTTGGAATGGTTCCAAGTTAAAGTGTACCCATTCAAGTCGATTTTCAAGTCGATTTTCAAGTCAGCTCATAGCGAATTCTCAAAGGCTTCATTTGACGATATATCGAAAGCCACGCTTCAAT
>CAKQVW010000326.1 GCA_934277865.1 uncultured Pseudobdellovibrionaceae bacterium
TCATAATTCCATTTGTCATGTTGCATCCCGCTCAAAGTACGCTGACATCTGCTGGGTTCCGTAGGTATAAATGGCTATAACCAAGATGAAGGGTTCGAATTCGGCGACCCAGCGCTTCCCAAACCGCTACGTCACGGTGAGATATCGCCGTAAAAGCCGAGGATGCGAAGAGCGAAGAATACGCGTTACGACTCTGCCGTGCGGGGCACCCAACTTTTTGATATCACCAATCAGGAGATCGAGAACCATGAGAAAAAAAGCCCCAACGACATTGGAGAACTTGCGGCTGGCAATCCACGGAGTGACCGCTCCGTTTTCATGCGCAGGAGCATTCGTTCCGGACGAGCCCGTCGCGTTGATCTTCAAGGATCAGACCAGATTTGAAGTCATCCGTGCAAAAAATTCGTCCGATCAAAAGAACGAATTGGAGCCGTTGCTTGAACATTGCAAGCCGGCTCCTTTTGGTGCCGGTAAAAAGACCCGTTACGATCGGACGGTGCGCGACGCCCTTCAACTCAAGGCTGGGGAACGAGAATTCTCAATCGCAAACTTCGACCCTGAAGAAGCCGGAATTTTGAAGAAGATTCTGCGAGAACTCGTTCCGCACGATCCGAATCCTATCTCGGCAGAACTCTACACCGTCAACGTCTATACCGCCGGCGGGCACTTCGCGCCACACAAGGACACACCGCGTGGCAGCAACATGTTTGGCACACTGGTTGTGTGTTTACCGTCGCAATTTGGCAGCGGCAAGTTGGTATTGAGTCACCGCGGAATCGTGCAGAAGTTCGACTGGGGACAAGCCATTAGCGTACAAAAAAAGTCGAACCAAGTTCATTGGGCCGCATTCTTCGGCGATGTCGATCATCAGATCGAAAGAATCCGGAGCGGTGCACGCGTAACTTTGACCTATCTTCTACGGCGAGACCCGGGCGACTCGGGCGACTCGGGCGACCCGTCGTCGCGCGATACCGCTTGTGAAGACCTAGCGCCGCGCATTCAAGAAGCATGGCGCGCATTGTTGGCGGATCAAAAATTCCTTCCCAAAGGTGGGACGCTCGGCTACCCCTGTTGCCATCTCTACCATCAAGACGCGCGTTTTCAGCAAACCCAAAGCTCCATCACGCAGCAATCGGTGACCATGCTCAAGGGACGCGATCACTTGGCTGCGGCCACAGCACTTCAGGCCGGATTGAAGGTCACGTTCAATCCCTACATGTTCGAAAACTGCGCGGATGAAACCTGGCAACTTGGCCGCTTTCCGACATCCAAAGAACAAGCCAAATTACGTTCTCAGATGGATTCAGCTAAACTCGAAAAACTCTTACCGATTCGGGCAAGCTCCGAGGCGGAAGGCGATTTTGGTATCACTTGGCTCGATCCTCGTCCCACGTCCGACATAACTTCGTGGCGATCCGAACAGGACGACGATTCCGAACTGCCAGCGGCAGCACACCTTCACTCGTGCGAGTATTGTCCATGGGGCTATTTCGGAAACGAGGGATCGGACATCGATCTCTACACTTATGCGGCCTTGCAGTTCGAAATTCCGCCATTCGGCCAAGGTCCTCGCGCTGTGAATAAGCCGTCGACGCGTGCGCCGGCCAAACGCGAGCCAGCCACCCGCAAGCCTGGGGCGAAACAAGAGTAAATTTCCACGGACATTGCCGGCTCCGGTCCATCACGCCGGATGCATTCTGGCTGACTTTTCCCGCGCGTCGGTGTTCATCACCGAAGTGAGAACATTCGCCAGTAAATCCGCTCGGGGCACTTTGGGAGTGTCGTCATTCCGACTGCGCGGAGCTGCCGATCTTAGGTCCGATTGCAGTTGCTGTTCGTGACACAGGTCGAACCGTCCTGAGTTATGTGTGAAACGAAGAGCTACTCGGAGACACGGCGCTTTGCCAGGTGGTGTTAACCCACCCACCAACGCGCAGTGTCCCCGCTGGCATCACCTATTGGCAACAAGTTTAGCTGGAAAACTTGCTCCGTAGCAACGAAACATTGCCCAGGGCAGGTTGAGATGTGGAAGTCAAATCCGACGAAAAGTAAAACTGAACGTCGACTCACTGTGTTCAGGACAAAATCGTCACGCGCAGGCCTACGTATTGAACGAATCCCTTGTCGAACGTCACCAATTCAAAATTGCCTGTCTCCGCGAACGCGGCCAAGTACGCGTCGTTCCAGACGTTCGGCGAGTAGCTGCTGAGTTGGGTCCATTGACGCCAGAGGCCCTCCACTCCTTCCGGTTCGGATGCGAAGCCGATTCGCGGGTCGAGACAAGTCTTGTCGTAGATTGTCCAGGCCTGACTCAAAGTCTGAGTCTGAAGCGGGTTGGCTTTTGGATTTGTCGACAATCGCAAAAAACCGAGTTGAGTGTACCGACAAAAGTAGCACCGGCTTTCTACTGCCAATCTGTCGAACCACGCCCGCGCCGAAACATGGCACCGGTGCTGGACGAAAACCAATGCGAGCCAGACGTTGATATCAGGAAGGATCAATCATCCTGCCCTTCATCATCGCAATATCCTCCTCCTCAAGAATCTGCCCGATCATTTCGTTCGTCAGGTTCCAAGATCCGGGAACGCCGCCGTGAACATACGGCAGTTTACCGGGGGCGCAAACAATTTGCGTCACAGGAGGAGGAGACGCGTCCGACGACGCGACCGACAGGATCGATACGGTCACGGCAGCCCCTTCTGGGAGGCTCGCATTCCCGTCAAGCACCACCACACCATTTTGTACTACACCTTGAATTTCCATCCTCCCATTATCGCCAACGAGTCGCATCAAATCAAGTAGAATTCAGGCAACCAGAGGCCCACAATCGACCAGTTGGTCTGTTCGAACGCCAGGACAAAGCGACCAGAAGCCTTTCCGCTACACTTGGGGTGGGGCGGGGACATTGGGGCGGGGACATAGCACTTTGATAGGTGGCAAGCCCGAGATACTAACCCAAGACTGCCGCTGGGCTCGTCCCACCCATCAACGTGCTGTATCCCTTGGGTTCAGTCTTCATCGCACGTAAGAGCCTTCGGCATTGAACGCTGTTGATTGGCTCGCGATTTTCGCAGATCACGACAACAATCGCCGCTCGCTTGTGTTTCTCCATTTGGCTACAATGACTCGTCGCTAGTGCGTCTGGAAGGCGATTACGACAAACGTAGGCTGAGTTGCTCGTCGCTATTCATTTCAAACACACGCACGGTTGTGCGGCCCGTTGACGTCTTGCCAACAATTTGAATTCCGTGCCACTCGAAGTGGTCGCCCCACACGTCTTGGCGGGGTGAAACAGCACGGTGATTTCTTCCGTTTTGGGATCGATGCCCGTTAAGTTCGGACCCTTGTGCAGATTGCAGTCGATGCACGCCAGTGCCAGGTTGCTGTCGTCGCCATCGCCGCCATGCTTGATTGGCCTGATATG
>CAKQVW010000327.1 GCA_934277865.1 uncultured Pseudobdellovibrionaceae bacterium
GCGGGCGTGCATGCCGTTGTGCCCCGATGCGGAAGCGGCGAAGGCTTCCCCGGCTTCCCATGCCTTGCGGATGGCGTCACATAGGAGGCGTAAAGCCCTTCACGGGTGTATACGAGGCTATCTACAAGGCGACGAATAAGACGGCGTTTCATGGCTTGGCTGGCTTTTGACCAGCCTTTTTTAAACTCATGGGCATTGGCCTCAATGACAGAACGACTAGCCTTCGCGTCGTTGATTTCGTCAATTTTCAATATCAAACTCTCACGGTCGGAGACCAAGAGCTTCTTTTTTGCGGCTAATTTCTCAAGGCGCTCTTGAACGAGATTAATAACGTCTTGGTTTTGGGAAACCTGCTCCATGAGCTTCATGGCCCCTTCGATTTCACCTTCGACTCCCACGATCTCACGCTGAACGCGGTCACGCTCGGACACGAGATCGTTTCCCTCTGCACTAATGGATTTTTTCAAATTTTCTTCCACAAGATCAAAATGACCACTACGGAAAAGAATCTCTGTCAGATGCGCGATGGTGGCTGCCTCTACTTCATCAGCGCGGAGGCGTTTGGTTTTGCAGTTGATGGTTTCTCCGACCACAAGTTTATGACCGTAATACCGATGCGCTTCATTTCTTCCGTGCGAAGTTTGGCCGATCAAAGCCCTGTCGCAGTCGCCGCAACGTAGAACACCGGACAATGGGAAGAAGCGACGCTCGCCCTTGGCAATGCGACTTCTTTCTCTTCTCCAGTTTTCCTCAATCAATCTCTGCGCCGCTAAAAAATCCTTTTCTTCGACGATCCCAGGCCACGAAGCCTTTACGACTTGGTAGCGATGCCAAGGTTTCAAAGTCTCCTGAGGCTCATCTTTGTTCTTCTTATTAACCTCGCGCTTTCCAATGTAAGCAAGATTCGTGAGGAGGCTTCTTACAGAATCGACTGTCCAGCGGCCCTCGATGGCGTGTCGAGCTTTTCGGCTTTTGCCGACCTTCGGTCGAATACTCGTGGCATTTAGCTTTACGGCTGTCGCCTGGAAACTTCCGGTTTCCAGATACAACGAAAAGACTTTCCTCACACCAGGTGCCTCAGCTTTATTCACTACGAGTTTGCCTGAATTTTCTGGGTCTTTATCATACCCAAGAATAGCGGTTCCACCATTCAACAGCCCACGCAGGGCGCGAGAATTGAAATTCATGGAAACACGCTCTGACGTTTGCTTACGCTCAAACTGAGCTAAGTTAATCATGTTGTAGATCATCATTTCGCCAACGGGCGTGCTCGTATCAAACTGCTCTTTGACGGAGAGAAACTTGGCTCTGTGCGATTCTAAATCCTCAAGCAGGCCACAGAAGTCAGAGATATTGCGCGAAAGGCGCGATAAATCAGTCACCAAGATCAAGTCGATTTTTCCAGAGCGAATATCACGAAGCATCCGTTGATACGCGGGACGGCGGGTGTCTTTTGCGGAAAACCCGTCATCAATATAAGTTTCAACGATCTTTCCCCAGTTTTTCTCTTGTATGATCTTCGACTGCACGAAGTTCTTTAGGCGATGCTGCTGGCTATCTAGTGATCCGTCCATGACCTGAGCTTGCTCTTCCGTGGACACTCGAACGTAAGCACCAATTTTATACGGCATACTTCTCTTCCTTTTTCTTTCGGCTCACACGCTTACGCGATTTCCCCAACAGCACGATCTGCGCGATAAGACTGACGATCTCTGCCCGTCGTATTGGATCATCTGCAACTTGTTTATTGACCGGAATCAAGTGGACACTCAACTGATCGGAGCTGGCCCTCTTGCCAACGTTGCCCGAAGAGTGTGTCATTAGCTTCCTTACAGTTTTGCCAGAACTTATCTAGGCTCATGGCGATTTAACTCCTCAATGAAAGCCAGAGCTTTCGCCTTTGAAAGCGAGTCGATGTAGCGCAACACCTTCATTGCCAAGCGACTTGGATTCCTGACACCATTTTCAATGTTCATCATGCTTTGGTAACTGGTCAGTCCCAAAAACTCCGCGAACTGATGGCGATCAAGACCAAGCCGCTCTCTGAGCTTTAGGATTTCTCCATTTTTCATCATTATTCCATTCGTTAGCCCTTATAGAGCATCTTACATCACCATTGATGATAAAATCAATGGTGATATTATGTCAAACAGATCGTTTTTTCCTGCCATTGTTCATTGTAACATTGGATGCGGGAAGCAAAGCCGCTAGCTCTGGCGGTACTTCGCCCGTCTCCTTAGCCCGCTTCAGCAAGGCTTCAAAATAAGCAATGCGGTCGAAGTGGACGGCACGAATCTCCTGCAAATCTGGCTCTGCGATGTTCCGTGCGAACTTACAAAGAATCCAGCTCACCAACTGAGGCCGTGTGACCTTCCCGCCATCGAACCCCGAATTGACATGGCCGATCAGATCGTCAACTGCGAGATTCGCTTCGGGCGAAATCAGAACGCGATATTGCGTGTTATCAGCCGCGCTATCGAACTGATCGGCTCCAAGCCGCGCGGCGCTTGAGCGTCCCTTACGGCCCCTCCGATTGGAAATCGAAGTCGCTTCATCAATGACCTCACCAGATTCCTCCACCACACAATCGTGGACACCCAAGGCCGTCTTGTCCGAGGCGAGCGCCGACTGAGCGTCGAGGCCGTGTGCCGATTGAACACCGCGGCCACTCCGATTGGAAACCGAAACCACTTCGTTTAGCACTTCACTTGTTTTTGACACCTCACTTCCTATGACATCACAGGCCGCCTGCATTTCTCTCTTCTTCTCTAAATTATCCATTTTTTTAATCCTTTCAGACTTACCCTCCACCGAAATTTATCTGCCCCTAGACTCAAGACCCCTCTCAACCAATGTACTCGTTGGGTGGGAGGGGTCTTGAGTCGATCAGGGGCAGTCCCCATAAAGTGAGACGGAGGGTAAGTTATTGTTTTTAAATATAAATCTGCTCAATTTTTCGTGCGAGGATCTGTCCCTCAACTAGCAAACGATTTGCTAGTTGTGTTGCTAGTCACATCTGCGACGATTTCGCATATCGAGGTCACGGATCTACTCAAGTATATGGACGCTGACTCGGGGTTCTTGAGCCACAAATTCATCTTGCCGAAACCAACGGGTCGTTCCCATGTAGGATAATTCACTTCTTTCATTGCCCGAGAGATCGAATTGAAAATCGCTTGGTTGTTTGAAATGAAAACCACAAGGTCGATATCTTTTGAGCTGGCGTAGCTGCTCATCACTTTCTTGTAACGATCAAAATTTTTCTTTGATTGCTCGATCTCGACTGCAACTTTCAAAAACTTCGCACCAACAGGTAGCTTAAGTGTCAGATCAGGAAACTTCGACTCGACTCCAGCCTTTGTGC
>CAKQVW010000328.1 GCA_934277865.1 uncultured Pseudobdellovibrionaceae bacterium
ATCTATCTGGATCACAATGCGACAACTCCGCTGGATCCGGAGGTCGTCGCGCGACTTTCGACGTGGGTTTTGGATTGGGGAAATCCCAGTTCGATTCATCAAGCCGGTCGTGGACCGAAAGCGCGTTTGCGAGATGCACGGCTGAGTGTGGCGCAGATGATTGGCGCAAGTCCGCTGGAAATCATCTTCACGTCGTGTGGAAGTGAATCCAACAACACCGCTTTGCTCGGAGCTCTGGCTGCTTTGAAGTCGGCAGGTGATTTACGCCGTCACGTTCTTGCAAGCTCGCTTGAACATCCAAGCGTCAAGCGCACGCTCGAACATCTTGCCGAGCAGGGATACGAAATTGAATTTGTACCGGCGAACCGTTCAGGCTTGATGCAAGCCGAAGACTTCCGTTCGCGCCTTCGCGAAGGTGAGACCGTCTTGGTTAGCTGCATGCTCGTCAACAATGAGACGGGCGTCGTTCAGCCGGTTAAAGAAATCGCGGAGGCCGCACATGCGGCAAAGGCTCTCATGCACACGGACGCCGTTCAGGCGCTGGGAAAAATGCCAGTCAACTTGCGTGATCTCGGTGTCGACTATGCGTCGTTTGCGGGGCACAAGTTTTATTCGATACGTGGGGCTGCCGTGCTTTTCGTTAAACGTTCATCGCCATTTCAGCCGTTGATCTTTGGTGGCGCGCAAGAGCGCCATCGACGTGGCGGAACGGAAAACACACTGGCGATTGCGTCGCTTGGTTACATGTGCACACGCATGCACGAAGTTCCAGAACGAGCCAAACACATGGCGTCTTTGCGCGACCATTTTGAATCTCGTGTGTTGATGGAGATCGAAGGTGTTTCGATCAATGGCGCAGAGAGCCCACGTGTGGGTTCGACGTCGAGTCTTTTGATTCCAGGCACGGATGGCGAAACCCTTCTCATGAGTCTCGATATGGAAGGTGTGCAAGTTTCAACGGGAGCTGCGTGTAGCTCGGGAAGTCCCGAACCTTCGCCAGTGCTGTTGGCCATGGGGCTTTCGCGCGACGAAGCCCAATGTTCACTTCGCGTGGGTGTTGGCTGGGGCAATACACGAGAGGAAATCGATCGCTTCGTTGAGATTCTTAAAAAAGTCGTTTCGCGCCTTCGCGAGCTTCGAGGTTGGAAACCCGGCGCTGTTGGGGAATCTTCCAAAAGTTCTTTGGCCAAAGCTTCTTTGAAAGGTCAGGTGGTGTGATGGGGTTTATCGATCGTTCTCCCATTGGACCAGATGGTCGCCGCCGCCGCGTGCTTGTCGCTATGAGTGGTGGTGTGGATTCCTCGGTCGCGGCCGCTTTGTTGGTCGAGCAGGGTTATGATGTTGTCGGCGTCACCATGCAGGTGTGGGACTACACTTCGTGTGACATCGAAGAAGGCAACGGCACGTGTTGTTCAAGTTTGGATGTCGATGATGCCCGTTCGGTGGCCGATCGTTTTGGATTTCCATTCTACGTCGCCAACTGCGAAGCAAAATTCAAAGCGAGTGTCATCGACCCATTTGTCGAGGGTTACTTAAAGGGCCAAACGCCGCTTCCATGTGTGAACTGCAACACGTTTCTAAAGTTCGATCATCTGATCACACGCATGAAAGAGCTCGACTGCGACTTCTTGGCAACGGGCCACTACGCAAAGATCGAACCTGGCATCGATGGTCGTCCGACCATCGTGACGTCTGACGATAGCTGGAAAGATCAAACCTACTTCCTCTTCACAATCGACCCGGAAGTTGTACCTCGATTGATGTTTCCAATTGGCCATCTCAACAAAGCCGAAGTGAGAAAGATCGCCGAAGAAAAAGGTCTGGTCGTCGCTCGTAAAAAGGACTCCACGGGGATCTGCTTTGTCGGAAATCAGGGGTATTCCAATTTCATCGCGTCGCAGGTCTCTCCCGAGAAACTCATCGGCGGACATATTCGTCTTCATCCATCTGGTGAGATCGTGGGTGAACACGCCGGCATACATCTGTTCACTTATGGCCAGAGAAAAGGCCTTGGCCTTGCCACACGCAAAGACCGCTCGGAAAGTGAAGCTCCGCTTTTTGTTCTTCGCATCGATCCTGAGACACGCGATGTATGGGTCGGAGACGAGTCCTATCTCTTTTCCAAATCGGTCCAGGTACGTGAGCCACGTTTTCTTGGGGCCTTTGAGCCAGGTGAGCGTTTGAAAGTGAAAATTCGCTACGCGCACAAAGGTGCCTACGGCCGCGTGCTGAAACGGGACGACGGGAGCCTGGAGGTCGAATTCGAAGAGCCAGTGCGCGCCGTCACTCCTGGTCAGGCCGCCGTGTTTTATCGCGACTCGCAGCTGGTGGGCGGGGGATGGATTCCGTGAGCCGAGAGTTTCCGAGCGAAGAATCATCACGGGAAGAGCCCTCACAGGTAGACCTGCGAGCTGGTGGCAAAGAGGCGTTCACGCCAAGTGCTCTCGACTTTGTCATGCACACTTGGGGCTGCAAGGTGAACACCCACGACACCGGGCTGCTGCAGGCGCGCTTGCCGTCGGCCGGCGACGCGCCGCAAATCAAAAAACAAGGAGGTACCTTAAAGGTACATGTTTTGAATACTTGTGCGGTGACGGAAGAGGCGTCGCGCGAGGCGGCTCGCCGGGTGCGGCAGCTGAAGGCGAGGGAGCCGGAGGCCATGGTTGTGGTGACGGGTTGTGGCGCGCAAGTTGATGGTGGAATTTTTGATACGCTAAAAGGTGCAGATCTGGTTGTTGCCAATTCGCACAAAGGGGAAATCGAAAAGCTTGTGCGAGAGCACCTCGAAGGAAAATTGGATTCGCGGGTATTTCGCTCAAACATTTTCCGCAAAGATGAGTTGGAAGAGGGTGGTGGTTTTGAGGCGGACCACACCCGTGCGTTTTTGAAAGTGCAAGATGGCTGCAACAGCTTTTGTACGTACTGTGTGATCCCGTTTGCTAGGGGAAAATCGCGTAGCATCTCGATTGAAAATCTCGTTCGCCGGGCCAATGAACTGCATGCTGGCGGAGCCAGCGAGATCGTGGTGACAGGTGTTCACATCGCCGACTACGAAGACACGTCTAGCGGAACGCCGCGCGGCCTGGATGATTTAATCGAGGCGCTCTTGAAGGGCACACGAATTCCGCGTCTTCGTGTTTCAAGTCTTGAACCGGTGGAACTCTCGGATCGTCTGTTAGAAATGTACTCCGACTCGCGTATGTGCCCGCACTTTCATCTTTCCATCCAGAGTGCTTGTACGGCAACGCTGGCTCGCATGCGGCGTCGCTACACGGCGGAGGATGTTGAGCGCGTGTTTTCCAGAATCGCGATGTCGCCGGGGCGCAAGATGCCGACCGACTGTTTCACCACATCGCCCGCGAT
>CAKQVW010000329.1 GCA_934277865.1 uncultured Pseudobdellovibrionaceae bacterium
ACTTAGGGCGCTGTATTGAACTAGCTGACGCTACTTTCACAGCCATCTGGCACGCAGATGATCTTTACGCACCATCTCTTCTCAGTCAGCAAATAGAGCTCCTTTTGAAACGCGAAGATTTCTCTGCAGTGTTTGCTCATGGCTATGAGATCAATGCATCAAACGACCAAGTCGGAACTCGATTTCTGCCTCCGGAATGGGAGCACTTAACTTTCAAATCCCTTAACAAAGAGGAACTTCTAAAGATAACTCTAAAATATGGAAACATAGTTAACTGCCCCACTTTGACCGCTAGGACCGCCGAATTGAAGTCAAGAATTCGGAGATTTAATTTCGAGAAATTTAAAACTGCTGCAGATCTTGATGCTTGGTTCAAATTAGCCGAGTTCGCACCCATTGGAATCCTTACCAGCCCCCTGTTTTCCTACCGCTCATCACAATCCAGCTTCACAACACGAGAGGTGAAAAAAAGGATTCACGAACATGATTTCTTCATCGTCTTAAACCATCAGATCAGCGAATACTGTCTTTCGACTCCTCTTACAAAAGAAGAACAGTGGCAATATGAATTCTTAAAAATGAAGGATCTCGCGCTGCGAGCATGGAACTGGCGACTGCTTAGAGAGCAACAAGATCCACTTGAATCAAATAAAATCAATTGGCGAATTCTCTTTCAATCACTCCTAAAAACATCATTTCATCGGAAGTTCGGATTTGCCGCAATTTCGATTTTTACCATAAGAAAACTTGGTATTTGAAAACGGCAACGTTATTTTCGGCCATAGCTGTCCTCGTAACGAACGATGTCGTCTTCGCCGAAGTAAGTTCCCAATTGAATTTCGACGAAAACGAGTTCGCGCCCCGATCCGACAGGCGCCGTGTTGTGCATCCGGTGTTTTGCGCCGACCGGAATAAAAACGTGCGAACCAGGACCCACCGAGATCACCTCATCGTTTAGGACGACTTCGCCTTGTCCGCGTACGATGATCCAATGTTCGGCGCGTTTTTCATGAGACTGCAAAGAAAGCTTCGCACCTGCATCGACGGTAATGGTTTTTGATTTGAACTCTTCCGTGTCGCGAAGAATTTCAAACTTGCCCCAAGGCCGAATCTCAAAGGGATGCTGGGTAGCGCGCGCCGCGATCGCCTTCGGCAACGTCTTCACTTGATCGACCACGTCTTTGACTTTTTCACTATGCCCACGCTTGGCGATAAGTGTCGCGTCCTGAGTGTCCACGACAACGAGATCATCCGTACCAACAAATGCGTAGGTTTTATCTCCGTGCGGTAGAACGAAGTTTCTGGCACCACCGACTTCAACAACGTGACCAGGCGGATTTGCGCGCCCTCGTCCAGCTTGCCGTTGTTCGCCGGATCGAATTTCTGCGATTGCGTCCCACGAACCTACGTCGCTCCAGTCGAAGTCGCACGGAATCGTCACGTGACCCGGAAGTCGTTCCATCACAGCGAAGTCGATGGAAATGGCTTCGACTTTTTCGTAGACGTCTTGGAGATTCGATAGATCGGGCTTAAGCAAAGCCATTGGCTCCCAAACTTTTGGGGCGTGAGCTTTTAAAAGCTCGATCATTTTCGACACGCGAAAGACAAACATCCCCGCATTCCAGAGATAACCGCCTTTTGCGAGAAATGCCTTTGCCGTTTCAACATCGGGCTTCTCACGAAACCGGACAGCTTTTAGAGCGCGACCGCCGGAACCAAAACTTCCCGCCGTTTCGATGTAACCGTAGCCGGTCGCGGGAAATGTGGGATGAATTCCAAGCGTCACGATCTCGCCATTTTCCGCAATCGCGATTGCCTCACGCACGGCAGACTGAAACCGAGCCTCGTCGCGAATCAGTTGATCTGCGGGAAAAACTCCAACCACAGATTCCAAAGCTCCACGAGTTTCTAGAACGCGACACAATAGCGCAATCGCCGCAGCTGTGTTGCGGCCACGTGGTTCATAAAGCGTTTGCTGTGAAACTTCAGTCTGAGAAACCGAAAGTGCAGAAAGCGTCTTTTCCGTTAACACTTTCATTTCGGCAACCGTGATCGTCCACGGAGAACCGAATGGCTCAAGCCTCCGAACCGTTTTTGCGAACAAGGAGTCCGATAAAAAGTCCGAGACGGAACCCGCCTGGGCGTCACCGAAGAGTGCGGCAAATTGTTTGGGTAAAGACTGTCGCGAAACCGGCCAAAGGCGTGTTCCGCTACCGCCAGACATGATCGCAGGGATAAATAGCGCCATCGCTAGCTAAATCACCTGAAACTCTAGGTTTTGGCAAGCTACGGGCGACTAATGCGCCGTGGCTTCAAACGATCTCTAGGCGCCGAGCCCGGTCTCTCATCAGTTTGTTCAATTTTTCCCTCAGCTCGTGCGAGAAAAGCTCAAGTCCCGGGTGGGTTTCGAATTGCGGATACGCCTTGGCGAGGCGACCAAACGAAGCCGTGATCACCTTTTCCGAAAGTCCAAAGTTTTGCGCTAGTGCCACAAAGTCTTTCCGTTCCAAACGATTCTTTTTCCCATTGATCGAAAGCGCGGATTCTTCGTCATCAAATCCAAGTACCGCCGTGGAAACAAGATCGTAGGCCGGAGAAATTCCGATCTCCCCGCGCTCGTTGGTTAGCAATGAAAAATTCTTGAGATGCATGTCGCTATTGCCCATGAGGAAAGAAAACAAAACGACGTCAAACAAGACCGTCAGATCGTAGCCGACATTCGTGCAGTGATTTCTAATCGCGCGCCCGATTTTCTCGATAGAGCCCGAGTATTTGTCTTCCGTCAAAAGACCAAGTACTTGGCAAAGGTCCTCTTGAGGAAGTTTTAGAACCGACTTTTTTTGAAGAACGCGATCAAATCGACGAGCAATGTAGGCGAGCTCTCCGGACTTCAAGCGGATGAGTCCATGCCGAGCAACCGAGATTCTCGCAAGTTCCGCAAAAGACATCGTCAGCGCCTCGATTTCCGGCAATTGCGAGTACTCGGCATGAGGCGGCTTAAGCACAAACAAACCATTTAGATGGCCGACAATAGTCAAACGCGACTTCTTTTTGCCTTCAAGGAACGTCAGCGAGAGCTTCGGTTGAACTCCGGGGATCGCAACTCGACTGCGAATATCCTTTTCCGCTAGGTCTTGAATCTCATCCAGTCCAATATCAATCTTCGGAGGTTTTTTTGAGCCAAAAAGCCCGAGAGAACAGCGAGCATGATACTCCCCCTCTCCCTTATCAACGGCTTCAAAACAAACCAAACACCTATCGCTCATTGGACTCATCCCGCACGATACTGACGGCACCGATACACTCACGACAAACTGTCAGCAAAAGCTCCATGCGATCGCGACGGTCTAATCGCAACTT
>CAKQVW010000330.1 GCA_934277865.1 uncultured Pseudobdellovibrionaceae bacterium
GAGTATGGGATTGGGGCGAATCGCGTGGCCGACCGCGGCCGCAGCGAAACCAGCAGCCGTGTAACTCAGACTTCGTCCCAGCTGATGCTGAAAAAAGCTGGCTTTTGCTGTACCACCGCGACTTTTCTGGAGGCTCTGTACAGAGGCCACCAGTGGACCACACATCAAGCTACAGTGAAGTGTTGCGCCGGCAGCAAGAAGAAAGACAGCGGCGGGACTGGTGAAGCTCAACGCGGCCTGCAAAGTTTCGTTATTGAGTGAGAGGAGCGACAAGTCGGACCTCCTTTTGAAACCGGAAACTATCGGAGCCCTCACTTTGAAACTCAAGATGAAGTGGCGCTCCCGCTACGTCTTTGGCGCGTGCGCGAGGAAAGCGAACGAAGAAGCCGAGACGTTCAATTTTCCCAGCGCGGACAAAGAGGCCGCCTTGCGTATTGATGATTTCAACTGGCGATTCGGTGTCGAGATTTTTGATGAGGAGCTTGAGGTCTTGATCTGTGGTGTTGGTGGCCTCGGCATAGAACTGATTCAAGACATACTCTTCGCCAGCATGTTGTGTGATTTGGTAGGGGAGACCTTTTCCCCGGAAAATCAGCACGTCGACTGCACGATGCGACGAGATCCCGACGACGAGCCCAATCGCTGCGGCTACGATCACGAGCGAATAAATTCCAACTCGCGGAGTCAGTTGAAACTTCGGCCCCAGTCCGATTCGCTGCGAGATTTCGGTGCCAAGCTCTCGAAGAGTTGTGTAGCGGATGAGCCCTTTTGGCTTGCCGGTTTTGGTCATGATTTCGTCACAGGCGTCCACGCAGGCGGTGCAAGCGATGCACTCGAGCTGGACACCTCGGCGAATGTCGATTCCCGTTGGGCAGACTTGGACGCAGCGATAGCAGTTCACGCAGTCGCCTTGCGCCTGATCTTTCACGGCCGGCGAACCACGTCGGGGCTCGCCACGTTTATAATCGTAGCCGACGATCATCGAACGGGAATCCATGAGGACCGACTGAAAGCGACCATAGGGGCATGCGATCATGCAGAACTGTTCGCGGAACCAACCGAAGTCGAAAAGAATGATGGCGGTTGAAAACGCGATAAAAAGAAAGCTTGTCCAATTCTCGGTTGGAGGATGCTGGATCATTTGCGCCAGTCGGTCGGTTCCGACGAAGTACGCAAGAAAGCTGTGCGTGAGAATCAAAGAGACCGCTACAAAGGCGGCCCACTTGAAACTTTTTTTGACGAGTTTCTTCGAATTCCAGGGTTGTTTGTCGAGAATTCGACGTTCGCCCGCGTTTCCCTCGATCCAAGTTTCGATCTTCCGGTAGACCATCTCGATGAAGACAGTTTGTGGGCAGGCCCATCCGCACCAAACACGTCCCCACACTGCCGTCACAAGAAAAAGACCAAACCCTGCCATCGCAAGGATGAAGACCAGCAAAGGAGCGTTGTGTGCTCGTAAAGACAGACCGAAAATTTCGAATTGGCGGTTGCCGACGTCCAAAAGCAGAGCCTGTCGGCCACCAATTTGAATCCAAGGAAGCACGAGGAAAATGATCAGAAGAAAGGACTGCACGATCTGGCGTCGTTTTCGCCAAAGACCTCGAGCTTCGGCCGGATGAATTTTAACTCTCCAGCCTTGTTCGTCGAAGGAAGCTGGTCGCGCCTCGTGCAGATCCCACTGACTCATTACTTTATCTCCTGGCCCTCAGGCGCTTTCGCATTTGGCGGGTTCGTTCCGCTTAAAGTCGCGATAAACGCCGTCAGCTGTGCAGTTTCTTCTGGAGGAATGATGGGGCCCCAGGTGGGCATCCCTTTTTCCGGTACGCCATCGACGATGACCCTGATGACGCCAGCCGCATCGCCAATGCCATGAATCCAGAACTTGTCGGTCAAGTTTGGACCGATTCCACCTTCGCCGAGGTTGCCGTGGCAAGCCGCACATTTTGCGATGTACGAGGCCTTACCAGCAGCGAGAGCTGTGGCATCGTCCTTCATGGCAATCGCCTTGGCCGCGAGATCTTCGGACGAAGTCGGCGCCGGAGCGCGACTCTTAATCTCGGCGAGGTCCGCTTCAAGCTCTTGCTCTTGTAGGAGGCCACTTCCTAAGTGGTAGTAGCCGACGTAAATCGCGGCGAAAATGATCGCGAGATAGAACGTGACCAGCCACCATTTAGGAAGTGGATGGTCGAGTTCCTGAATACCATCGTAGTTGTGATCCAGAAGAATCGACTTCTCGGATTCAAAGACGATGTTTTTTTCCTCACCGGTTGTGGGATTTCCTGGGCGACTCATTTGCCCTCCTTATCGGTGTCGAGCGCAAGGTTTGCCAGCTGTTGCACTTTCTCATTGCTGAGAAAGCGGTATGCCCAGATGGTGATCAGAGCAAACGAGACAAAGAAAATCATCAGCGCGACAATTGTCAATATTGGCATCGGAAATTGAGTGACGGCTAGTTGTTTCATCACTTCACCTCTTGTTGACTGTCGGCCACTGGTGTTTCAGGTTGCGGATCTTTGTCGATTGGACGCCCAAGCTTTTGCAAGTAGGCAATCAGGGCCACGATCTGGCGCTCTTCGAGCTTCGAGAGCCCCGAGTCCTTGTCGAGTCCTTCGGCGATCTTCTTTGCTTGCGCGCGTGCAGAAGCAGCCGCATTTTTGACGTCTTCATCTGTGTACGGCACACCGAGAGACTTCATGACCGCAAACTTCTTAGGAATAATGTCGAAGTCCGTTTTTTTGTCGAAGAGCCAAGGATACGCCGGCATGATCGACTGTTCGACGACGGAACGAGGATCAAGCATGTGACGATAGTGCCAGAGATCTGGGTACTTTCCGCCAAGACGGGCGAGATCTGGTCCGGTACGTTTTGAGCCCCACTGGTGAGGACGGTCAAACTGCGAGTCCTCGATCTTCGAGGCCGGTCCGTAGCGCAGGACCTCCCACGAGTTGTGGCGAATCATTTGAGAGTGACAGACATAACAGCCTTCGCGGACGTAGACGTCGCGTCCTGCAAGCTCGAGAGCTGTATAGGGAGACACTGTCGCCTCTTCTTTCACATAGCTATGCGCCGTGAGCGTCGGAACGATTTCCAGAACCGAGCCAACCAGAATCGAGAGGAAGACCAGAACCGAGAACGGAGCTGCCAAACCCTCGAGACGACGGTGCCATGTTCCATGTGCTTCGGCCGGAGTCAGCGCCGCCATTTTCGGTGCGGCGTATTCGACTTCTTCCTGAGACTTTGGCGCCAACTGGATCGTCTTGTAGAGGTTGTAGAACATGATGAAGTACCCAATCAGGTACAACGTTCCACCGAC
>CAKQVW010000331.1 GCA_934277865.1 uncultured Pseudobdellovibrionaceae bacterium
CACATCCTGTAGAGATCTTGATAATATTTTCTTAAGAACAGTTTCTCGAGATTACTTCACGAACAGAGAATCGAACTGATTCGCAACTTCCTGCTTCTGCAGAGAAATCGTTTGAATCTTCGCGTCGAGCGCCTGGAGGCTAGCTTGGTACTGCTCTTCGCTCATGTTGATAACCCAGTATGTTTCGTACTGGATGTAGGCGAATGTGCCCAAAGCCGCAGTTGTCGCCACGTTCTTAACAAGTGGAGTTTTTGCCCACAATGCTTGAACCGAAGCCCAAACGCGCTGCGCGCTTGCACGAAGAACGCCTGTGTTGCCACGGCTTGCTGCCCAGACTTCGCGAACGAGCATTGCCGAAGGAGCTGCGCCGCGGAACCAAAGTTGTGCCAGTTTTGCATCCAACACAACAGTCACGCCAGTACCGAAGAGTTCGGTACCCGACTGAATGCTGTCGTTCGAGAAGGCGTTTGTGATCTCGCGACCACCTTCAAACGACATTCTCACGATTTCGAAAAACTTTTGCTGAGTGTCGAGCAGCGTGAGCTCGGCCATTTGAACGGCGCGGAGATCCGAAACGATATCAACCAGTGAATCCAAAGCACCTGCTTCATTTGGCAACTCAGCCTGGTTGGCTTGAGCGGAAGACACACCGAATGCTACGAGAGCGCCGCAAATTGCAGCCATCAATTTTGTCATTATAATCCCCTTTTTGGTTGTTTTGAGCTTTTGAGCTTAGGCGCGAAGTTTAGCCCAAAACCCGGTTCAACCGACATAGGGAGAGTTCACAATGGAACCAATGACAAACTACCGTGAAATTCGGTGAGGCGAAATCGAAATGACCCACTCGGGACCGGACTCAATCCCGAATCTCTTCGCAAAGTCTCCCTGATTCACCGCCAAGGCGACGTTGAGAAGACTATTAAAATAGAGCAGCGGGCGCCCGTTGGGGACGGCCGCAAACGTCTCTCCAATGGGAAGGACCTGGTTGAACACCGTCTTGATTTTTCCACGCGCATCCCGCTTCGAGATGCGAACCCGGTACTGAACGGCCGGACCCACCAGCAGTTTGGACTGAAACTCGGACTTTGGAATATTCGTCCAAACATTTCCAAACTGCGGATCCAAAACCGGGATGTTGCCGACAAGCTCGGCCGTTGACTCGTCAAAGGCCGCCTTCTGGTAGTCGAGCCTCACCAAACTAGGAAGGTTTGGCCCAACATCTTTGAGCTGCACCTGCCCTCCCGCCAGTCGGGCTCCGACATACACATAAAGATCACGCCCGTGGAACGTGTAGCTTTCTTCACTGCCTTTGAGTCGCTGCTTGGACTCGTCAATCTGATAGATCGATTCGATTCCTGCCACGTCGGCGACCAAGGTGAAAAGTCCATTATCTGGACCGACAAAATAGTGTCCCGACTTTGTTTTTAACACGACGGACTTTCGCTCGGAGCCCACGCCAGGATCAACGACCGAGACAAAGACGGTGCCTCTGGGCCAATACGAATACGTCTGGTGAAGCCGATACGATGCCTCCCAAATGGAATAGCTGGGAATTTCGTGAGTGAGATCGCTCACAAGAACCTTCGGCGCTGTTTGATAGGCGACACCCTTCATCGCACTCACGGCGCCATCACGAAGGCCGAAGTCTGTCATCAGAACAAGAGCCCCGCTAGATTCCTCCTTCGAACTCACGCCGCTCGAGGCGCAGGCCGATATCAAAAGCGCCAGGGCTCCACAGGAAACAAAGCACATAGCCCGTTTTGCAGTCTGAGAATTGAAAAATCGCGCAGCGGATGAATGCAACAAAATGCGCATTGGCAAGCCTCCTCGACCTCGTCTATACCGACCTCTATGAAAACATCGAAAATCCGCAATCTCACTGTTTGTTTCGCAGCATCATTTCTCATGGCAAGCCTCGCTCAAATGCCAACAGCGGCCGCTCACACGCACCACACCGCTAACGTTTGTTCGACAGCTCTTCCAGCCGTCTGCGCTCACCTCGGCTTTGAAGTGGAGCCAAACTCCGCGGACGAGTGGACCTTCATGCTTCACTTCCAATCTCCAGATCTCGACAGCGCGCTGCTTACTTCGGTCGAGGTGAAACTCTGGATGGACATGGGACACCACTCTCATGGCTCAAGCCCCGTGACTGTGACACCGAAGGATGCGGTTCATTTCTTAGTTGAAGAAGCCTACTTCCCGATGCGTGGCCCATGGCAAATCAAGGTCAACTTCATTTACGAGGGAGAAAAGGGCGAGCTGATCATTCCGGTTGACGTGAAATGAGTCCGAGTTCGCGCACCACCTCTTTCCTCACCGCGATTGCGATCGGTCTCGCAACTGGCTTCGTGACCGCGATCTCGACTGGCATAGAGGCAGCGACGGCGTCGTCGGCAGCAGCGGCTGCGGCGCCGCCAAAGCTTGAGGGAATCGATGTGCGCACCATGGCACCAAGCAAACTCGCTCTCCCGGCCAAAAGGCCGACCGTCTTGGTCTTTCTTTCCAGTAAGTGCCCGTGTTCGATGAGTCACATTCCTGAGCTAAGGAGTCTGGCGCTTGAATTTTCGGATGTTCAGTTTGTCGGAATCCATTCCAATTTCGACGAATCTCTGGAGATCGCTCACCCCTATTTCAAATCCGCAGATCTGAGTTTTCCTATCTTAAGGGACGAAGGTATGAAACTCGCCGACCACTTTAAAGCAGCCAAAACGCCGCATGCGTTTGTGATCGGCCCCGATGGGCAAGTCCTCTTTCAAGGTGGTGTCTCCGATTCCTCAAAGTTTCCGCAAGCGGATCGCAAATATTTGCGTGAGGCCTTGGAGGACTTAAAAAACCAGATTCCGATACGCACGAAAGTCGCCCGGGCTCTGGGATGCGCGATCACACGCCCAAACAACTAACTTCAATAAAAGGAACCGGCGATGAGACGTCCCATCCACTTGATGCTCGCTTTGGTAACGCTTGCTTTGGTCACGCTGACTTTTGGCTGCGCCAAACCACTCTCCGACTCCCAACCGAACAACGAGGGCATTTCAGGCAAACCTCAATCTTCATGCGAAGCCTTCTTAAAAAATGATGGCGTCTGCTTGGATGTGATCTGGGAGCACTATCCGACCGAGTCGACATTTGGCTCGTTGATCGTGTTTGCACGAAACCTCGGAACAGGCCATTTGGTGAAGGACTTCACCCGTGACCTTCAAGCAACGCTTTGGATGCCAAGCATGGGCCACGGTTCGTCACCAGTGAAAGTCGTGGTG
>CAKQVW010000332.1 GCA_934277865.1 uncultured Pseudobdellovibrionaceae bacterium
CCAATGAGGCCTACCAGAAGGTCGTCATCAAAAAACAGTTCAATCGCCGTCTCGATGTCTCTGGCAGCCGTTCACTAGGAAAAAAGTCCGAGACCGAAGCTAAACTTCGCTATCGCTTCACCGATCGAGTTTCCGGTGTCATCAGCGGACAAGTGATTGATCAGAGCGAAACCTCCGATACATCGGGTCAACAGTTTCGTAGTTCAGAAAAAGTGGGCCTCGACTTCGAATACAAGTTTGAGTTCAAATAGGCGGCGATGACGAGACGACGAGAATCAGACAACTCATGGCTATCACGTCTGCGGCAGCTCACTCGATGTGCCGTCGGCGCAGCGCTGATGTGTGTCGTGATACAGGTTCTCGCCCCCGATCACGCGCTGGCGCAGCATGTTCTGCGGTTCACCGGCGTGTCACAAGTCCAAGGCCGAGCTCTGCAGACCAAGTTCCCACAGGTTTTTGAAAGACCCGTCAGCCTGGCTGAAGTCGACGAGATCGTGCGTTTTTTGATGAAGTCAGGTCTTTATTCCAACGTGGAGGTCGTTTCACGGAGTGTGAACAACCAATCCGAACTTCTCTTGGTGGCGACGTCACTTCGAAAAATCAAGTCGATCACACTGCAAGGCAATCGCGCCCTTTCCAACTCGGACGTCTTCCAAATTTTGCAGACGGAAGAGGGCAAAGTCTTCGAACGAAAAGAACTCATCGAAGCCGTCAAAAATCTTCAGACGGAATATCGAAAACGCGGCTATCGCACGATGAATGCGGAAGTTGAGTTCTCCACGCCCAGTGATTCTGAGGTTGGGCTTCTCGTGAAGATCGAAGAAGGTGCACCGACGGTGGTGGACCGCGTGCAAATTGAAAGTGCCAATCCGGAAGTCGTGAACCGCGCTCAGCGCCGGCTTCGACATTTAACGGGTCGAGCACTATCCGAGGAAGACCTGCAAAACGCCGTCAAGGACGTGGCCGAAGACTTGCGCGCCAACCGGTTTCTCATGGCTCGCGTGTTGGATCCACAGGCCGTCTTTGACGAGTCGCAATCGCGCGTTCGAATTTCTCTGACGATTGAGAACCCGTGGAGATTTGAATTCAAATTTGAAGGCAACGAGTCGTACAGCGACTCGTCGCTGATCAAACAAATGAACCTCGATCAGCTCGTTGGCACCGTCACAACTCCTGCTCCCGAGCTGGCCGAGCGACTTCGCCGCGCCTATCAGGCCAGCGGTTTTGCGCATATTGAGGTTTCAGCCAATGAAACAACCAATGAAGCCACGTTCTTAAAAGAAATCCGCTTTAAGATCGACGAGGGCCCTCGAGTCCGTATTAAGCGCATCGAGATTTCAGGTAACATTTCTCGACAAGGCAGCTACTACGCGCAGTTCATCGCCAGCACCAATCATGACCTTCTTGGCGAAGGATTCTACAATCGCAAAGATATCGAAGAAGGCATCAAAGAGCTCGAAGAAGAGCTACAAAACCAGGGGTATCTCAGAGCCAAGGTGAAATCTTGGCGGTCCGAGTTCTCCAATCCGCAAGAAACCGCACGAACCGGAGTCACCGCTGTCCAGAAGTCCAACAAACGTGGCAGCCAGGCGACGTTGCTACTGAACATCGACGAAGGCCCCCTCACCGTCATCCGACAAATTCGCTTTGAGGGTGTCGAGTCGTTCTCAAAGGCCGAGCTTCAAAGCCAGCTCCCAATTCGCACCAGCGAGTCGCTGAGGATCAAAGATCTCAACGCCGCAATCGAGGCATTAAAAACCTTCTATCAATCGCGCGGATTCATTGAAATGCGCATCCTGAACGAACAAGAAGGTCTGGTCACGTACAACGAATCCAGCACACAGGCGACGGTCGAGTTCCAAGTTCACGAAGGCCCCAAAGTGCGAATCAGTTCGATCGTGCTAGACGGAAACTCGCTGACCAAGGACTACGTCATCTTGCGCGAACTTTCGATGAAACCGGGCGACATCTACACGCCCGAAATTCGCGAAGACTCGATGTTCCACCTCCAAAAACTTGGGCTTTTCTCGCGAGTGAATATTCGCACGCTCGAAGAAGGCACGTCGATGGCCGATCGCACCGTCATCGTCGAAGTCGAAGAGAGCGCTCCTGGAACGTTTGAATCCGGTATCGGTGTCGCCTACGACCGCGACTGGCTGTTTCGTGGATACGCCGGTGTGGCCTATCGAAACCTCTGGGGCACCGGACGAGCCGTCAGCTTCCGGGCTGACCCAAGCTACTCGACAGATCCCAAGATCTCGTACCTGGAACACAAGATCACATTGAGCTACCTAGAGCCCTACATCCTGCGTGATCGCAACAAAGGGCGCCTCAATCTCGTGCGCGACGTTCGTTTTACCGGAGTCGATTCGGATGGGAAAACCATTATTCTTGCCAAGAACGAAATCGGCCTGCAGCTTGAGCGTGATCTCACCAAAAATCTGAAACTCATCTATACGGCCTACAACCTTTCGAGCCAAAACGAGTTTGATCGCAGCAATCCCGACAACATCAAACGCACGCAAAATATCGCGAAGACGGGACCTCAGCTGGAGTACGACACACGGGACAACGTCTTCTACCCCACGAAGGGTCTCTATGCTCAGCTTGGTATCGAGTACGCCGACCCTCACTTGGGAAGCTCGGAGGACGCCTCGCAGTCGATCAAGTTTACAAAACTCAATGCTGCGATCTCGTACCCGTACCGCATTCTCGGCAGCTCACGTTGGATCTTTGCAACCAGCATCCGCTCGGGCTACTTGGCCAATCTCTCAACACTTCCGCAAGGTGGTGTACCAGACCAAGAGGCGTTTTTCCTAGGTGGTCGATCGACACTGCGGGGATTCCAGCCAACCGGAAGCGCGCCCGATCTCGAACGAGTCCCCAACTTGATTCAGCTTGGCAAAGCGAACCTCCGAGATTTCTACGTCACAACGGATAGCTACTACTATCTGCTGAAGGCCGAACTTCGTTTCCCCATCTACGGTGACTTCCACGGTGCCATCTTCTACGACGGCGGCGCCGTCTTACTGTCGCAGCTGCACATCGATGCTCCCTATCGTGACTCCGCCGGCATCGCGATTCGCCTCAAGTTCGCAGGAGGCATCGTGGCCGGAATCGAATACGGAAAAAAACTGGAAAGAAAAAACTGGCACCCAGCGGGTTACGAAAGCCCCGAAGCCTGGCACATCTCC
>CAKQVW010000333.1 GCA_934277865.1 uncultured Pseudobdellovibrionaceae bacterium
GCGGTCTCTTTGGTCGCGGTCGAAACTCTGTCAGTGACTGAAAAATCCGCGGACGTTCGGGTTTTCTTTCAGGCTTGGAACTTCGCGAGCGAGTTCGCCACTAGCGGCGTTTTCACAACAACGATTCCTTTAAAAAAGTAAGGCCTTAATTTTCCCCGCGCCAGAAGGCGCGGGAGCCCGCGCAGGCCCATTTGGCCCGCACACGGCCTACAGACCTCGGGCGTGTCCGCGCTTCTCTAAGTAGTAGTCCCAGTCCCCGACCACCGTGTGCAGCTCGTTTTTGTCGAGTTCGAATACACGTGTTGTGATCTCTCGCAAGAAGTGACGATCGTGGCTCACGATCATCACGGTACCCGGAAAGTTTTTAACCGCATCAAGAAGCGCCTCGCGGGACGCGATGTCCAAGTGGTTTGTCGGCTCGTCGAGCACCAAGAAGTTCACCGGGCGAGCCAAAATCGTCGCCAAAACAACACGCGACTTTTCGCCACCCGACAAAACCGAAATCTTCTTTTCCACCTCGTCACCAGAGAACTTAAACGCCCCTAGCAGATTGCGAACATAGCCAAGATTGGAATTTGGAATGCGAGAGTGAACCTCTTCGACAATGGTGGAGTTGGGATCAAGGACATCAAGCGAGTTCTGGCTGAAGTAGCCGACTTCGATGGAGGCACCAACTGTCGCCTGTCCTTCTGACGCCTCGGTTTGACCCGTGATGATCTTCAGCAGCGTCGACTTACCAGCCCCGTTGACTCCGACGACCGCAACCCGGTCTTGCCGCTTCACCAACGCATTGGCTCCTCGGAAAACCAGCTTTTCTTTTCCCTCAGGCGTCTTCCACGTTTTCCCGAGTCCCTGGATTTTCACCACTTCATCACCGCCACGAGGCGGAACCGGCCATTCAAAATTGATCTGCTTTTCTTCTTGAGGAATTTCAATGCGGTCGATCTTCTCGAGCTTCTTCACTCGCGACTGCACCTGCGCGGCGTGTGAAGCACGTGCCGCGAAGCGAGCGATAAACTCCTCTTCCTTTGCCAGCATGTCCTCTTGGCGCTTCGCAGCTGCGATCAACTGCTCCATGCGAATGGCCTTTTCTCGCTCGTAGAAGTCGTAGTTGCCACCGTAAACCGTGATGGTCTTATGAGCCACCTCAATAACCTTGCTCACGATGCGGTTCATGAACTCGCGATCGTGGGAAGTCATCAAGATCGACCCTTTGTAGTTTTGCAGCCATTGTTCCAGCCAGATGATCGATTCGATATCCAAATGGTTCGTCGGTTCGTCCATCAAAAGCACGTCGGGCTTCAAGACGAGGATTTTCGCCAGTGCGATCCGCATCTTCCAACCACCGGAATAGGTCTCGGTCATGCGGCCGTGTTCATCGGGAGGAAAACCAAGCCCGGTGAGAATTTCTGCAGCCCGCGTGTCGAGGTCATACCCACCAAGACGTTCAAACTCGGCCTGAAGCTCGCCGTAACGTTCGACGGTCTTCATCATCTCGTCATCGTCCATCGGTTCCGCGAGTTTCACTTCCAGCTTCGAAAGCTCCTCTTGCATCTTTGGCAAGACACCCGCCGCCGACTTCACTTCTTCCAAAACCGTGCGACCACGCATTTCATCAATGCTCTGCGAGTAATAGCCGACGACTGTTTTTTCGGGTTTCGAGATCTTGCCAACATCCGGCATAGATTCACCCACGATGAGGCGAAACACGGTGGTTTTACCGGCGCCATTGGGTCCGACCAGGCCCGCCTTCTCGCCCGGATTGAGCTGAAAGCTCGCGTTCTGAAAGAGGACCTTATTGCCGTGCTGTTTGGTGACATTGGAAAAATGAATCATGGTCTCCGAGGTTTACCACCCCGGAAACCGGCTGTCATGGGCGGCTTCAAGTCTTCTTCTTAATTGCCCACTTGAAGCTAAAGCGAGACACCTCGGTGCCATCTGCCATACAGCCAACAGACTCGACATCCAGCATGACTTCCTCCCCTTGAGAGGCCTTTAACACGGCCTGATGGATCTCCTCGCCCTGTAAGCAACGAAACGTCGTGCGACTCTTGGCCTTCTTGCCAAAGGTGCAGGTCATGGACACCACGAGCATCGAAATCTCATTCGGGCTCAGCCCCAAGTCGGCAATCGCGCGAATAACCAGCGCGCCGGTCGAGAGTTCGGCCACGGAAGCCTGGGCACCGAAGTAGATTGAATGAAAGGGATTCTGCGTTCGCCAATCAAAAGGAATCGAAACATGACATTCCGATCGGCTCATTGCCGTGACGTCGGCACCAAAAAATGCCAGCGACGGTACCTTCGCCAGAAAGAAGGCATTTCGCGTAAGTGGGTCACGAAAAGCGGCATCGATACCGTCGCCCGAACGTGGCAATTCAAGTTTTATCGGAATCCTCTTTATCATGCTCGAAATCCCTTCGCTTTAAGCCCGCATTCGTTGACAGACTCCCCAAATCTCAACAAGTGTAACGAGCAATGAAAAGCAAAAAACCTTCTTCAAAAAAGCCCTCCAAGTCCGCGGCCGAAAAGACCGGAGATCCGGCTTGGCTGAAAAAAGTCCTGCCTTCGCCGCAGCGCCCAAACAACCTCTCAGACGCGGAAAAGCGCACACGCATTGAAGCCGCAGTCGAAGACATTTTGCTGACTCTGGGGATGGATCTGGAAAACGACTCCATCGCCGACACTCCCAAACGCATCGCCAAAATGTATGTGGACGAGATCTTTTCGGGGCTCAATCCACACAACGTTCCCAAAATCACCACCATCAAAAACGAGATGCAGTACGACCAAATGATCGTCGTGCGCGATATCGCCGTGCTTTCGACCTGCGAACACCACTTCCAAACCATCGAAGGCCGAGCCGTGGTGGCGTACATCCCCACGGACAAAGTCATTGGCCTATCGAAAATCAATCGGATCGTGGATTTCTTCGCTCGCCGTCCACAGGTGCAAGAGCGTCTGACCAAACAGATTGCCGATGCCCTGGAAACCTTGCTTGAGACGCCGCACGTGGCGGTCTCGATTCATGCGAAACATTATTGTGTGATCGCCAGAGGGATTCGGGATGTGAGTTCCACCACCTCCACGACCGAAGTGCGTGGTGACTTCCGCGAGTCCGAAGCCACGCGAAAAGAGTTCCTCACTCACTGCCGTTCTGATTTGGATTAAACAAAACTGGTTTAACTAGTAC
>CAKQVW010000334.1 GCA_934277865.1 uncultured Pseudobdellovibrionaceae bacterium
GGACCACTTGACCGTAAACAAAGCCTTCATCGAACTCGAGGGTGTGGAGCTCGAAATCGCAGGAGAAATCTTGCTGCGAGATGTCCATCTTTCGGTAGCGCGCGGCGAAGTCTTGGCGATTATGGGCCCAAGTGGTCAGGGTAAATCACTTTTGCTGAAAATATTGGCGGGATTGATCGAACCTTCGGCGGGTCGGGTGAAGATCGATGGTCGAGATCGGAGTCAGTTATCACTGGCCGAGAAAACGAACTTGGGACGACAAACCGGAATGCTTTTTCAGCGCAATGCGCTCTTCGATTCGTTGACTGTTTTGGAGAACGTCAACTTCCCGCAAATCGAAACTCTGGGCCGTGACGAACAGGCCGCATCTGCAGTGAGTCAAAAACTTCTTGAGGCTGTCGGACTATCGGAAGCTGCCGAGCGTTATCCTTCTGAAATCAGTGGTGGAATGCAGAAACGTCTCGGGATTGCGCGCGCCTTGTCATTGGCGCCGAAACTGATCCTTTACGATGACCCAACGGCGGGTCTCGATCCCATCACAAGTCGCATGATCATTCGTCTCATCAAGGACCTTCAAGAACGAGACGGGTCGACCGTGATTGTGGTCACCAACGAGATTGCCCGAGCCTTTCAGATTGCGGATCGCGTCGGATTTGTTTTTGGCGGCCGCTTGATTGTGACGGGGAGTCCTGCCGAAACCAAGAGGTCTTCCCATCCAGAGGTCGGCCCGTTCCTGCGCGGACAGTCCTCGGCACATTCCGAAAAGGGGCTTTCGACATGATCGAATTTGAAAGTCTCGTTAAGCGATTTGGTGAGCGCACTGTTCTAAAGGGCCTCTCCTTTACCGTGCGGGAGGGAGAAATTGTTTTCATCCTCGGTACATCCGGAACTGGGAAATCGGTTCTCCTGAAGACTCTGGTGGGATTGCTGCGTGCCGATGGTGGCCGTGTGCGAATCGGAGGCGAAGACGTCACGGATCTCTCGGAGGAAAACTATCTTCCTATTCGCCGTCGCTGCGGGATGGTGTTTCAACATCCCGCACTTTTTGACTCGCTGACGATCGCCGAGAACGTTGCTTATGGCCTCATGAAACACGAGCGCCTGAAGCTTGATGAGGCCATGCCCCGCGTGCGTGAATGTTTGGCGCTTGTGGGTTTGGGAACAGGTGATCCGGATCCTCAGCTGGAAATGAAACTTCCCACGCAAATTTCCTACGGTATGCAAAAGCGCGTGAGTTTGGCGCGAACCGTGGCCGTTGGTCCAAAAATTTTGCTCTTTGACGAGCCAACAACTGGTCTTGATCCGGTTACGACCAAGCAAATCAATCACTTGATACGTGATCTCTCGCGCAAGACAAAAACAACTTCGATGGTCGTCAGCCACGACATGGATTGTGCCCTTGAAATTGCGGATCGCATCGTTGTGCTCGACAAAGGTATGATCGTCGAGCAGGGCACGGTCGCCGAAATTTTGCAGTCCAAGCAGCCCTTAGTTGTCGATTTTCTCGCCGAGGCGAAGGCGCGGACGGTGGAGCAATGAGCGCAGCAAGAATGGCTTCACTCACGAGAAGTTTTGAAAGCATGTTCGAGTTCCTCGGAGAGATCGGCGGCTGTGTTCGCTTTGTGCTTAAAAATGTCGACATATTTTTCCGTAAAGGGGTCTCTCGGCACGAAGTATTTTTGCAGATCTGGAAAGTCACTTTGCAGAGTCTGCCAACGACGATGATGGCGGGCTTTTTTGTCGGCGCGATCATGACTGTCCAGTTCGCCATGCAGGTCGAGGCTTACGGTGCCATGGGCTTTCTGGGCGGGCTTTCCACAAGCGCAACCATACGACAGGTCGGCCCACTCTTAATTGCATTCATGCTGAGCGGAAAAGTCGGCGCCTTCACGACAGCCGAACTTGGCACCATGAGAGTGACCGAACAAATTGATGCAATCCGCTGCTTGGGGGCTGACCCGTATCAAGAGCTCATCTTGCCTCGAATGATCGCCATCATCGTCTCGAGCTTTGCGTTGCTCACCGCGGGACTGCTGATGTCGATCTTTGGAGGCGTGTTGCTTGCCATGCTGTTTGCGGGAATCAACGCAGACGAGTATCTCCGGCACATTCCAACGATCGTGAAGTTTCCGTCAGTGGCGACCGGAGTCTTCAAGTGCCTCATCTACGCGCTGCTTTTATCGGCGATCTGCACGTACAAGGGTTTCACTGCCGATGGAGGGGCAAAGGGTGTGGGTCGGGCGGTCGTGCAGACGGCCGTTGCAACCATGGTCACCCTCGTTGTTGCGGATTGGGCGACTAGTCTTGTCTCCGAAAGTTTGCTCACGATGCTGCTTTCCTTTCTTTCCGAGATGTCGCAGCTCACGGAGTCGGTGAAAGCCGGGGCGGTGAAGGGGCTATGATTCGAAATGCCGTTCAGCATATCTTTGGATTTAGCTATCTCTCGGCTCGCGCGTTTGGCGCGGCGGTAAGCCCTCCTTATCGATGGCGCGACGTGACTCGCCAGATTGAATTCGTCGCAGTGGAAAGCCTTCCAATTGTTCTTCTCTGTGTTTGTGCCGCTGCGATGGTGACGATCATCGAGGCGTCGTTTCACATGAAAATCGTGATTCAGAATGATTCGATGGTGCCGGGCTTTGCTGCAATGTTGATATTGCGTGAGCTAGGCGCCGTTGTGATGGCGCTTCTTGTGACCTCTCGTGCCGGCGCCGGAATGGCGGCCGAGGTGGGCAGCATGAAGGTGACCGAGCAAGTCGAAGCTTTGCAGATGCTCGGCCTCGATCCCGTTCGATTTCTCGTGGCTCCCCGACTTGTGGCTTGCGCGATCGCCGGCGCACTGCTGAGTTTGGTTGCCAACATCGTGTGTTTGATCGCAGCGATGAGCGTTTCGGTTATCAAGCTTGGTTACACGGCCGAGTTATTCCTCGAGATGAGTCGCCCATTTGTTTCTGGGCAGGACCTGCTGTTTGCCGTTATCAAAGGGGCGGTTTTTGGTACGGTTGTCCCACTATTTTCGTGTTACAGCGGCCTCAACTGTCGGCCAGGTGCTGAAGGCGTTGGACTTGCCACCACAAATGCAGTCGTCGCATCTTCAGTCGCGATCATTGTCTTGGATTTCATCATGTCCTATCTCATGAGCTTCTATTATTGAGGAATGCGAATACTTATCGCCGCCGTACCTCAT
>CAKQVW010000335.1 GCA_934277865.1 uncultured Pseudobdellovibrionaceae bacterium
CTTTGTGGTCAAGTGACCCAACCGTTAACACCCCAGGCATCATCGAAAACAGATTCACGAAGCTTGGTCCAAAGTTTCCGCCCGCGACCACAACCGGAACTCCAGCTTTTTCCAAACGTGCGAAGATCTCGTGTAGTTCTTGAATCTTGAGGTCCGGCCGGTCGGTCCAAAGTTTTTCGAAAATTCGACCCATGTATGTCTCGATATTCGAGGCGTCGATCTCAGGGAAACTTGCATCGTCCGGAAAGAGGTCCGCTTTAAATGCCGACAAGCGGAGCGGGTTTTCTTGCGAAATATTGATGCGCGAATAACGCTTTCTTCCGGATTCAATATCCTTCACCAGCGGCTCCAAAAACTCCGCGAGCTCAGGTAAAGAAAGGCTTCCCTCCGTATTCATACGTTCTGTTTTGTGTCCCGACTGACGAGCAAGAGCCTCGACCAGTTCGCCATGGAAAAGCTCGGGAATTCCATCACCGTCGATATCGACAATGCGACCCTTTGGGTTGAGAAGAATCTCCTCTTCGCTAAATGCCGACGGATCGGTCGGGCTTTCGGAAGTCGGGAAGTTATCGACGATAAGAACCGGCTCTTTTGACCGACAAGCGGCCTGCAAACGCTCTTCACCACTCGCATGAGCTTGACCAAACGGCATCATTGAAACCGCCGTCAAACACAGTGTGAGTCCAGAGATCCCTTTAAGAGCCAAGCTTCGTCCAATACGAGTGTTTGCAAGCATCTGAGCCTCCCTTTTCAAGGAGAGTCATATCGCGAATCAGAGCCAAAGCCTGACTTATAGTTTTTTTGGATAAGACCAAGATTCGCTTATAAGCCAATTCCAATTCAGGTGCCGTAGAGTGTCCGATCAGGAAAATCCTCCAAAAGATTTTTCGAAACCTGAAGGCGAGGACCAATAGGTGGAGCCCCCGTGAGGCTCCGCCCATAACTACTTCGCGATTTCTTGTAAGTCGCGAAGAAGAGCTTCTTCGTGACCTTGAGGATTTACCTTCTCGTAGATCTTCGTCAAAACACCAGATGGATTCACCAGGAATGTCGTGCGATCCCAGTACATCGTGCCTTTGTACTCGGTCTGGCCAACTCCAAGGGCTGTTAAAAGTGTCGTTTTAGGGTCTGCCAATAGTTCGACCGCAAACGAGTACTTGTTGCAGAAGTCTTTGTGCGACTGGACGTCATCCGCGCTCAAGCCCACGACATTCACACCCAGTTTTTCGAACTGGCTCTTTGTGGCCGTGAATGACTTCCCTTGAATCGTGCAACCCGGGGTGTCGTCTTTGGGGTAAACATAGAGCACCAGGTACTTGCCCGCATAATCCGCCAAAGTTCGAGTTTTGCCGTCTTGGTTGTCCAGTTTGAAGTCTGGAAACTTATCACCCGTACGTACTTTCACTTTTCCTCCCCCTTGTTTTCAGTCAATCGGTTGGAAAGCATCCCGGATTTCATGCGGGAACTCAAGGAACCCGTCTGGTCTGTTCAGATTTTCCTTGTCGCGTAATCGGCGATCACAATAGCTTCTTAACATATGGATATAAATCTGCTTGCGACCTTCGCCCTTCTCGTCGGCCTGGAAGTTGTCCTTGGTATCGATAATATTCTTTTAATATCCATTCTAACGGATCGACTCCCGCAAGAACTTCGGTCAAAAGCCCGAGTTCTTGGTTTGGGATTAGCCCTGGCCCTTCGCTGCCTGCTTTTGCTGGGTGCGTCCTACATCGTCAAACTCAGCGATCCTGTCTTCCTGGGACTTAGCTACAAGAGCATGATCTTACTCGCGGGCGGCGGCTTCTTGCTCTACAAAGCGATCAAGGAAATCCACCACGTCGTTGAGGGCTCACACGGAGCCGAGGCCGGCGACGGCAAAGCCGCAAGCTTTTCTGGAATCATCATGCAGATCATTCTTCTAGATCTGGTGTTTTCAATTGATTCCGTCATCACTGCGGTCGGACTCACCGACAATCTCTGGGTGATCTATTCTTCGGTCATTGTCTCGTTTTGCCTTGTATTGATCTTCTCGCGCCCGATTGCCGAGTTTGTTCAAAAACACGCGACTCTCAAAATTCTCGCGCTCTCTTTCTTGATCACAATCGGCGTCACGCTTGGGGTTGAAGGCCTCGGACACGAGGTACCGAAGGCCTACATTTATCTTCCGATGGCATTTGGTTTGATGGTGGAGCTTCTTCAGCTCCGCTTTAGTTACAACCAAGGGCGAAAGAAAGTGACATAAAGAAGGTGGCTTAACGAAGCTCTTCTTCCCACGCCAGTTTAAGGCGTTCGCGATCTTCCGGATGCGCCAAGGATATCAAAGCCTCGGCCCGACGACGAAGCGGATATGCGACCGCGTGGTCGTGACGCCGGCTTGAGCTTTAAGACTCGAAACGATGCGGCTGTATCCTTTCTCGCTTCGCGACGAAAACGCCATGATAGGTTTTCCGCCGGCGCTCAAAGCCGCTCCCCGCATAAAGTCCATCTGCCCACCAACGCCGCTGATAATACGACTGCCAATAGAATCCGCGCACACCTGCCCGGTGAGATCGATTTCGACACATGAATTGATCGCCACAACCCTCGGATTCCGCGCGATCACATTGGGTTGATTCACGTAGCTGGCTTCAAGCTGCACGACACTTGGATTGTCGTCGATGTAGTCATAAAGCGCCCGTGAACCTGTAACGAAAGTCGAAACCGTTTTTCCCGGATGTACGACCTTTTGCGAATTGTCGACAGCTCCAGACTTGATGAGCTCGAGGGCGTGATCACTCCACATCTCAGAGTGAATGCCGAGATTCTTGTGATGCTTCAAAGCGGCCATACATGCATCGGGGATCGCGCCAATTCCCGCCTGTAACGTCGAACCATCTTCCACAATCGAAGCCACATTTTCGCCAATTCTCTTTGCCACTTCGTTTTGCGGGCGCGACGGCACCTCCGGCAAAGCCTCATCCACCTCGATAAACTGCGAAACCTTGGAGATATGAATCAAACCATCGCCGTGAACGCGAGGCATCTTCGGATTGATCTGAGCCACGACATACTTCGCCGACTCAACAGCGGCACGCGCGCAATCCACGCTGGTTCCAAGCGAACAGTAACCATGTCGATCCGGAGGAGAGAGATGAACAAATGCGACATCCAGCGG